>JBEKYB010000037.1:0-9566 GCA_049511435.1 Nitrospirota bacterium
TATTTTCAATGCCTGTGGAACTGGAAATGCGAATGGATGTGCCTGTGCTTCGTCTGGCCATGCGAGTGCATATGCTCGTGGATGAGGTTCACCCTGAGGAGCATGTCCTCGTCGGCCAGGATTTCCTCCGAGCTGCCCGTCCGCTCCACGGAGTGTTCCTCCGACAGGACGGCCACCCCCGAGTTCAGCTCGCACACCAAGGAGAGGTCGTGGGTGCATATCACTATGGTCTTCCCCACCTCGTTCAGCTTCAGCATAAGCTCTATGAGGAAGACCTGCGACTTCGGGTCTAGCCCATTGGTAGGCTCGTCGAGTAGCAGGACTTCGGGGTTCATCGTGAGTACGGAGCCTATGGCGACGCGCTTCTTCTCGCCGCCTGAGAGCATGTATGAAGGCCTCTGCCGGAGGTTCTCTATCCCCAGCATCTGCATGACCTCCACCGCGCGCTCCAGTGCCTCGGCCTCGGACAGCCCTAGCTGCACCGGCCCGAAAACGAGCTCGTCCTGCACCGTCGGGGAAAAGAGCTGGACGTCCGAGTCCTGGAACACGTACCCGACCCGCTCGCGGAAGAAACGAAGGAAATGCCCGTCCGCCAGCCTGGCCTCCGAGACCTCCTTTCCCCTGAAGAAGACCTGGCCCGCGGAAGGGTGAATAAGGCCGTCCAGTATCTGGAGGAGCGTGGACTTACCGCTCCCGTTCGAGCCTATTATCGAGAAACGCTCGCCCTCTTTTATCTCGAGGCTTACGTTATTAAGCGCCGGGATCTTCCCGTAGTAGCTGTACGTTATGTTCCTGGCCTCTATTATCGGTTCCAATCCCACCTCTAGATAATGACGACAGCCGCGCCGATGAGCAAGAAGACGGCTCCGGCCGTATAGTCCCCAGCCCTCAGCCTGCCAAAACCCTGGAGCCGCACCTCTCCCGTGAACCCCCTTGAGAGCATCGCCCTGAATATCTCCTCGCACCTTATCTGCGTCTTCCGGAACATCATGGCCATCCTGCCCGCTACCCAGCTTCTGGCGTCCCTGTCCGCAACCGCGCCCGTGTGCCTGCTCTTCTTGGCCAGGTACATGTCCTCGACCGTCCTCGCAAAGATGAAGATGTACTTGTAGGAGAGGCTGATAATGACCAGGAACGCGTCCGGCGCCCTGAAGAGCTTAAGCGTCCTCGTTATCTCCGGGAACGGCGTGGTATAGAGCACGAGCAGGGTGAGCGACAGGCAGTTGACCACCCGCATCGAGAGCATAGCAACGCCCAGAAGCCCCTCGCGCGTCAGGCCGACCTTATCGGGGACATGGTATATCCAGAAGTCGTACGGGGCGTCAAAAGTGACGATGGGCCAGACGGTATGGCCGGGGGTTATAATGTTGACGGACGAGGGGAATGCTACCAGAAAACCGAATACGAACCCGAAGAAAAGCACGCGCCTGTACATCACGGCGAGGTCGAGTCTTGAGGCCGCCGCAAGCACGAAGACGGACAGGGCTATCGCCCCCTCCGCCGGAAAATCCTTTTTAATCGTCACGAGCAGCAGGAACACCACGAGGAACAGGACCTTTACCCTCGGGTCGATTCCCTGGAGGAGTCCATCCCGAGAGGACATCTCCCACTGCACGAAGGAGGTCTTTATCACGCCGGCCAGGTGGCCGATGCCCTTGTCCAGGAACGAGCGCCGGAACCTCTTGCTCCTTCCTTCCCGGAGGGGGTACGACGGGCGCTCAAGCAAAAAACCGGGGATGTTATTTGCCATTTTCCGTCTTCTTGTTAACCGCCAGCCGGGATAACAGGTATACCGCGAGCCCGGCGAGCGCAATGCCGAGTAACCCGGATGCGATATATCCTATATGCTGGACGAGGCGCGGGGCGTTATCCCCGCCGAAGCCGTAGTCGGGCATGGGCGCCTTCCAAAGGCCGTTTAATTTAGCCAGCCCCTTCGGCACATAGCCCAGCATTTTACCGACGGCGCCCGAGCCCCATTCCCCCCATGCGCCCCCGGCGTTGAACTTCTCCGGCAGGATTATGCCAAGCGGGGACAAAAGCGCAAGGACGATGAGACCCGCCCAGAGCCTCTTCTGGAATTTTTTCATGACGTGGCCCCCTTAAGCGCATAGACCATGCCCGGCTCGTGCTTCAAGAAGTATTTCACAAGGAGCATCGTCACCGCCCCCTCGATTATCCCGAACACGGCGAGGTGCTCTATGGCCATTGCGGGCAAGGCTATCTTTATCGGGTACGGGGCGTAGAGCGGCATGCCGTCCGGCCCGCTGGCTATCAGCGGCTGTATGCCGAACTCCAGGCCCGCCATGACGGAGGCCGCCACCAGTCCGACATATCCCGCGAGAAAGGCTGCAATATATAACCTTGAGCCGCCGCCCGATTTGCCGTTTACAAGCCGGAACACCCCGTATGAGACGAACGGCAGGACTATGGCCATGTTGAAGCAGTTGGCACCGATGGCGGTTATGCCTCCGTCCCCGAAGACAACCGCCTGTATTATGAGCACCACGGACACCGCGATAACCGCAGTCCACGGCCCAAGGAGCAGGGCTATTATGGCGCCGCCGACGGCATGGCCGGTCGTGCCGCCCGGTATGGGTATGTTGAACATCATTACAAGGAAAGAGAAGGCCGCGGCCATCGAGAGATAGGGCACCTGCTTCACCGAAAGCCGCTTCCGGAGCTTCCTCAGGGCAACCCCCCAAAACCCCGCGGATACGGCATAAAATGGGATGTAGGTCTGGGGCCCGAGATAACCGTCGGGGATGTGCATGGTACTTACCTCCAGGCAGGCTAAGCCATACCGATTATTACGATTTTGAAAATCGTAACACCTGCGCGGTGTATTGTCAACTAAAAACGGGGGTGATTTTTATGCCGGGTTTATTCGACTTTTAGGAGGACGGCGGTGATGTTATCGACTCCGCCGCTTGAATTGGCGCGGTCTATCAGGACCTCCGCGCAGACGCTGAGGTTATCCATCCGGCTGCTGATCAAAACCGATATCTCGCAGTCCCTGAGCATCCCGCTGAGGCCGTCGCTGCACAGGAGGAATACGTCGCCGGGCATAAGTTCCCGGGTGGTCGTATCGACGTTGACATCGGGTTTCGTGCCGAGAGCACGCGTCACGATATTCCGTAGCGGGTGCGTCCTTGCCTTCTGAGGAGATAGCTGGCCGGTCTCTACCATCTCCTCCACCAGCGAATGGTCCTTGGTGAGCCGGGTCAGGACTCCGTCCCGGTAGAGGTATGCTCTGGAATCGCCCACATGCGCCAAAGTCAGCTCTTTTCCCGCGGCAAGCGCGGAAACGACCGTCGTGCCCATGCCCTTAAGACCCGGGTTCTCCGTGGACTTGGCATATATCTCCTCGTTGGCAAGCGCTATGGCGGCCACGAGCCTGCTTTCAGATGCGGTCTCGTCAGGCGCGGCCGGTGCGCCCGCGATATAATCCTTCATGATATCGACGGCCATCGCGCTCGCCACCTCGCCCGCGGCATGCCCGCCCATACCGTCCGCAACGATAAAAAGGCCCAGCTCCTCAAAAATGCCGAAGCTGTCCTCGTTCAGCTCCCTTCTTTTGCCGACATCGGTCTTCCCGGAGGACGATATCTTCAAGCAGCCCCTCTTTATGACAGATTAATCAATGGCTTCGCCGACAATACACCCGAATCGACGAATAGTCAAGAGGCAATCCCGGGAGGTAATTCCCTTCAGTCGCCGAGGGAAAAATAACTTGACAAAAAAAGGCCTCTAACCTATCATCAAGCATAGTTTATACCTTATTCTGCCATAGTTTGTACGGGGTTTCCCTTAACACCCAGGGCAAAAATGACGATTACCGACGTATTCGAATGTTACAGGAAGGACCTGGTAGAGGTCGAGGAGCAGATACAGGCGGGCCTTGAGTCTCGGGCCGTGCTTATAAAGCAGGTCGGGAACTACCTCCTCCAGGGCGGCGGGAAACGCATAAGGCCGCTCCTCCTGATGATATCGGCGAACCTCTGCGGGAACCCCGGGCGGGAGTCCGTCCGGATGGCCGCAATGGTCGAGTTCATACACACCGCGAGCCTCTTGCATGACGACGTCGTGGACGACGCCGATGTCAGGCGCGGCAGGGCGGCGGCGAACAACCTCTGGGGCAACCAAGCCACGGTGCTGGTTGGGGATTTCCTTTACTCCAAGGCACTCTACGACTCGGTCCAGCTCGAGAACCACCGCGTGCTGGACTCCATCTCCGACGCCACCAGGACGATGTCCGAAGGCGAGGTGCTCCAGCTCCTTAAGACCGGGGACCCGGACATAACCGAGGACGAGTACATGGAGGTAATAAAGGCCAAGACTGCGGCTCTGATATCCTCCGCATGCCGTATAGGCGCAATCCTGGGCTCCATGCCTATCGAGAAGGAAGAGGCCCTGGCGGGCTACGGCATGGACGTGGGCCTGGCCTTCCAGCTCCTGGACGACGCCCTGGACTACACGGCCAAGGAGGACAAGCTAGGCAAGGCGCTCGGAAAGGACCTGGGCGAGGGCAAGATGACGCTGCCGCTGATACACCTTGTCAGCAGCAGCAAGCCAGAGGAATCCTCACGGATACACGATATTATTTCCGCGCAGTCCCAGAGGAAAACCGACCTCGATTTCGTCCTTTCCCTCATGAAGTATTACCGCTCCATCGAATACGCCGTGGACCGGGCCACAAGCTACATCGAGCGGGCGAAGGCAAGGCTCGCCGTGTTCCCGGCCTCGCCGCACAAGGACGCGCTTGACGCCGTGGCTGACTATGTTGTCGAGAGGGAGATGTAGGTTTTGAAGGAAGAGCACGCCGGTCACCATCACCACCCCCTGGTAAAACTCGCAATAGAATCGGTCGAGACCTTCATCAAGGAAAAAAGGAAGATCGAGCCGCCCCCGTCTTTAGTCCCCGAGATGCAGGAGAAAGCCGGGGTGTTCGTCTGTCTGAAGAAGGACGGCGAGCTCAGGGGCTGCATCGGCACCTTCCTGCCCACTACGCCGAACGTGGCGCAGGAGATCATAAATAACGCCATCGCAGCCGCGGTGGAGGACCCGCGGTTCGACTGCGTGGACTGCGGCGAGCTTACCGGGCTTGACTATTCCGTGGACGTGCTCTCCGCGCCCGAGCCGGTAAAAAACCTCAAGGAGCTGGATGCGAAGAGGTACGGCATCATAGTTCAGTCCGGGCACAGGAAAGGGTTGCTGCTGCCGGACTTGGACGGCGTCGATACCGTGGACCAGCAGGTAATGATAGCCAAGCGCAAGGCGGGGATTGGCCTGACCGAGCCTGTGTCGATATACCGCTTTGAAGTAAAGCGATATGAGTAACGGGGGATGTTGATGTAATTTGCGAGCCATCATAACGTTCAGCTTCGTTAATGACTAACCTCAAGCGGACGTGCCGCAAAAGCATCGGCACCTGCTTTCGGAAAAGTCATTAATCTCGCTTCACCATGACAACTCGGAATTACATCACCCTTCCCCCTACTTGAGACCCTTTAAAAACATGAATAAGGGAAAAATAATCGCCCTTGATAACGCAGCGCCCTCCCCGGAGAAGAGGAAGTTCCTCGCCGCGGGCCTCTGGACGCTTGCCGGTCTCCTGGGCGCGTCCTTCATGTGGCCGGTGTACGAGCTTGCAACAAGACGGCTCCCGGGCAAGAAGTTAGTCTACTTCAATTCGCTCCCGCTCCGCGACATGCCGGAGGTGGGCGTCAAAAAAATAGGGCTTTCCCTGCGCGGAGGGACGCCGGATACCAGGGTATTCCTGAAGCGGGACGAGGGCGGGACCTTGACGGCGTTCTCGGCGGTGTGCTCCCACTTAGGCTGCATAGTGGACTATAACCATACCAGGCGCGAGTTCATATGTCCCTGCCACGGCGGCAGATACGACATCGGCGGCAACCCCGTCGCCGGGCCTCCGCCCGCGCCGCTCAAGCGATTGCCGGTACGGCTCGCGGGCGAATATATACAGGTAGGTTTTTATATATAAAAACATCTACCGGGAAGGATAATATAACTTACGGGCCATCATGACGTTCGGTAAACGGCCAGCGCCCAAAAGACGGGCAGATGGCCACTTCACCATGATAACTCGAAATTGCATTACCCATTGCCCGCTAAAAGTTACCGGACTATGAAACTTGCATCAACATTAGCCGATCGCCTATCGCTCGGGCGTCACTACCGCCGGATATTCGAGCGGAAGCTCCCGCCGGGCGTGACATACTTTTACTGCTTCGGCGGCATCACCCTCTTCATGTTCATCGTCCTGACCTTCACCGGAATCGTCCTCTCGCTTTATTATATACCCGCGCAGTCCGAGGCCTACGCATCCATACGCTTCATAGACGAGAAAATACCGCTCGGCTGGCTGATGCGCTCGATGCACGTCTGGTCGGCCACCGGCATGGTCGCCTTCGTGATGCTGCACATGATACGGGTATACGTAACCGGCTCGTACAAGGACCCGCGCGAGATGAACTGGGTGGTCGGGATGTTCCTCTTCGTCCTGACTATGGCGTTCGGGTTCTCGGGGTATCTCCTCCCGTGGGACCAGAAGGCGTATTGGGCCACGACCGTCGGGACGGCCATGCCCGGCACGGTGCCGCTGATAGGCGGTTTCCTGGTGGGCATTGTCCGGGGCGGCGCGGACGTGACCGGCATCACGCTTATCCGCTTTTACGTCCTGCACGTGTACATCTTCCCGGTTATTTCGATGCTGCTGCTCTGGGCGCACTTCCATATGATTCGCAGGCAAGGTATATCAGGGGGTTTGTGATGGACTCAGAGGGAAAGAAATTTTACCCCGACTACCTCTTTGAGATATTGTTAGTCTGTTTCATCTCTCTGGAGATAGTAATTGTGCTCTCGTATGTCTACGCACCGCATACCGGCAGACCGGTTGACTTCTCCCGGAACTACATCCCGCTGCCGGAGTGGTATTTCCTTTTTCTGTATCAGCTCTTCAAGTACTTCCCGGGCCGGTGGGCGTTCTTCGGCGTGGTCGTCATACCGTGCGCGGCGCTCTTTCTCATGTTCGCGCTCCCCTTCATGGAAAAAACCGGCTCCCGAAGGATAAGGCGCAGGGTGCGCTCGGCGCTAGTTGCCGCGCTTCTGCTCGCTTCGGCCGTCGCCCTCACCGTCCTCTCATATTTCTAAATATCTGCTATACTTTTTAGATGGATGGGCGTGTGTTTACGCAACGGGCTTCGATAAAGGGAGGGTTGGCATGGCTATTTACGTTACTTTATATAAGTTCACGGAGCAGGGAGTCAGGAACCTGCCGGAGTCGCCTAAGCGCATCGAGGTTATCCGCAATATCTTCAAGAAGCACGGCGCGGAGGTCAAGCAGTTCTATGCGCTGATGGGCCAGTTCGACACGATGATAGTGGCGGAGGCGCCGAACGACGAGGTCATCACGAGGCTGAACCTCATGGTGGATTCGATGGGCAACGTGACCTCGCAGACCATGCGGGCCTTCAGCGAGAGCGAATTCAAGAACATGATACAGCAGGCCCAGCAGATATCCCAGGAGATGCAAAAGGCGGCGTGATATTAGCTTGCGGACATCCTCTCCAGTTCCTCCACCTTCAGCCTGAGGAGCGCAATTTCCTGCGCAAGCACTTTATTGCGCTCCGACAGCTTCGATATCACCACCGAAAACTGAAGTGTTATGAGCATGATGAATATAAAGGCCATCAGGAAGAACGCAGACGGCGAGTAGTATATGCCTACCAATCGCCCCAGCCAGTCTATCAAGTGCCTGAATATCGCGAAGAACATTATTATAAGCGACGTGCATATCCAGAGTACCGAGTAGTTCTCCTTCAATTTTCCGCGCCTGACTAAGTCTATCACCCCGATGAGGATACAGAAGCTGACTACGAGCGAAACTACCTGTACTTTATCCATACAACCTCCTGTTACGGCGTCCTCATCCGCTGATAGTTCTTCATGAAAGCGTTTTCCTGAGGAGCGTGACGAAGATAGAAAGGAACATCTTGAACACATAATACAGCGGCTTGAGCCCGCTGTGCATGGACCTGCCGTCGGTCCGCGGGTACATCACCACAGGGACCTCTATGCTTTTGAGGCCAGCCCGGTGCAGCATGATGAGGACATCGGCGTCAGGAAAGTCTACAGGGTAGTTTTCGGATGCGTAGAACCTTATGACATTCGGGCCTAGCGCCTGGAACCCCGTAGTCGCGTCGGTAACTTTCCGCCCAATTAAGGCGGAAGCTATTCCTCCGAACAGCCACATACCTATCCCGCGCGCGAAACTCGCCTTGTAAGAACCCTCGCCCATGAACCTGGAGCCCATGGCGACGTCAGCCTCGCCTTTCTTCACCGGTTCAAGGAGCGCAGGTATGGACGACGGCTCATGCTGCCCATCCGCGTCTATCTGTACCGCGTAGCGGTAGCCGTTTGCAAGCACATACTTAAACCCGGTCTGAAGCGCGCCGCCGTAGCCAAGGTTAACGGGCAGGCGAATAACCTTTGCGCCGGCTGAAGAGGCCTGTAGCGCCGTGTCATCGGAAGAACCGTCATCCACGACGACTATGTCGACGCCGGGCACCTTCAGCCTGATGTCCTTGATGAGCCTGCCTATTCCACCGCCCTCGTTGTAGGCGGGTATGATTATAAGCGTGTCGCTAATCATCCGGACACGGCTTTCCGGAACGCGAAGAACCCCTTGACGAGCGGCGCGATGTGCGACGGGTTCCTCGCCAGCCTGCCCAGGTATGAAAGTATCACGCGCGGCCTCATGTAAAACTCCCGGAGCATCCTCTTCGCGGTCTCTTCTAAGTCTTCCCTGGTCAGGTCCTTCGGCACGAAGACCGTGTCCAGGAGGTTCATCTTCCGCCAGTCGTTGTCGAAGTTCCCGTATTGGCCCGCTATCTCGTACATCTTTGAACCGGGGAGCGGCGTCAACTTAAAGACCGATATGTCGTCAAGCGCGTTTTTTTTCGCGAAATCCATCGTCTTCTGCATGGTGCCGTTGGTCTCGGTGGGGAATCCCAAGATGAAAAAACCTTTGGTCATTATGCCCGCTTCCTTAGTCCAGCGGAGCGCCTGGCGCACCCTTTCGAGCTTTATCTTCTTCTCGACTAGGTCCAGAATCGACTGGTCACCGCTCTCGACGCCGTAGCCTATCTGCCAGCACCCGGCCGCCTTCATCGCGGAGAGGATCTCGGGGTCCACCATGTCCACCCTGCCGAGGCATGACCAGGTGATGCCCCAGCCGGATTTCTTAAGCCCTTCGCAGATCTCAAGGACCCTGGACTTGTGCATCACGAAGGTGTCGTCCTCAAAGACCAGCTCGCGGATGCCGTATTTGCGCCGCAGGTGGGCTATCATGTCGAGGACGTATCCGGCGGAGAATAACCTGCAAGACCGTCCGAAAACGGTACGGTCGCAGAAAACGCACCTGTTCGGGCAACCGCGGGAGGAAACTATGGACGTCGCCGGGAGCTGGCGGTACCTGAGAGGGGTCGGTCTGAAGTTCGCGGGGAAGCCTGGCAGGAGGTCCCACGCCGGGTAAGGCAGGCTGTCCA
>JBEKYB010000038.1:0-9550 GCA_049511435.1 Nitrospirota bacterium
AACGCTATAGCATCTCTTACTTCATAAAATTTTGCTAATACTGCTTCAGCTAATTCAATTCTTCTCTTGCCGATAAATTCTCTTTTCCACGCATCTATACCTGCTATCACCGCCCAAGATGCAAAAAATATAGAACTAGCTTGAACAATACTGGCAATTTGTACCCCCATAAATCCCCCAATATTCTATGCTAACATTACATAATGAATCCAAAATAAAAAAGGGGCTGCGTTAACAGCCCCCTTTGGGAAAACCAATCCTGATATTGCCGGATTACCTCTTGGAGAACTGGAAGCGCTTCCTCGCGCCGGGCCTGCCGTACTTCTTCCTCTCGACGACCCTCGGGTCGCGGGTAAGAAGGCCCGCCTTCTTGAGGTTCGCCCTCATCTCGGGGTCGAGCGCAAGCAGGGCCTTGGAAATCCCGTGCCGGAGCGCACCGGCCTGGCCGGAGTTGCCGCCGCCTGAGACCAGCGCGGAGATATTGACCTTGCCTATCATGTTGACGATTTCGAGCGGCTGGTTGATTATCATCCGCAGGACCTCGCGCCCGAAATAATCCTCGATGGTGCGGCCGTTGACCGCTATCTTGCCCTCGCCCGGGGTCATCCAGACCCTGGCTATCGCGTTCTTCCTCTTGCCGGTGGCATAAAAAACCGATTCTGCCATTAAATCCCCCTTATTATGCGATTCCTGGCATTATTATGCCTTTATTTCGAGCGGTTCGGGCGTCTGCGCGGCGTGCGGATGTTCCGGGCCGGCATACACCTTCATCTTCAGTATCATGTCCCTGCCGAGCGGGTTATGCGGGAGCATCCCCTTGACGGCGGACTTGATAACCTCTTCCGGCCTCTCTTTAAGGAGCTTGCCCGCAGTGATGGACTTCAGCCCGCCGGGATAGCCGGAGTGGTGGTAGTACATCTTGTTGTCGAGCTTCCTGCCCGTCAACTGCACCTTCTCGGCGTTTATTATTACTACAAAATCACCGGTGTCCACGTGCGGCGTGTATATGGGCTTGTGCTTGCCCTTCAGCACCGAGGCGACATGGGCCGCCAGCCTGCCTAATACCAGGTTATTCGCATCGACCAGGAACCATTTCCTGTCGACTTCGTTCTTTTTGGCCGATACCGTGCTCATTTTTATCACCTGTCCTTATTTATCATGGCGCGACGAAACTGAAAATATAGAGAATTCGACGGACTTTGTCAAGAAAATTATTCATTTCCTGTTGCGCTGACAGGGCGGCGCATGTAAAATAAGCCCGTAAATGGATATTTCTGTCATAAAAGCGGTGTTTTTTGAGCTTTCTTCCGCCCTGCCGGGGTTAAAGCTCGCTGAGCTATCCGAGGGCGAATCCGGCGAAGTCCTGCTGATTTTCAAGGGGGATGGGAAAAGACACTCCCTGCTCATGCACCCGCGCCCGCCGTCGCCGAGGCTGTACCTGGTAAAAACCAGGCAGAACACCCGCCGGGAGCTTACCCCGTTCGCCCAGAGCCTCAGGAACAATATTATCGGCTCTTACTGCGAGTCCATAACGCAGGAAGGGCTCGAACGGGCGGTCTTTTTCCAGTTTAGCAGGAAAACCAGGGGAAGTATCGAGAAAACCGTCCTGGTGATGGAGATGACGGGCAAGAAACCAAACCTCATCCTGCTGGACGACGCCAGTAAAATCATCCTGGCCCAGTCATTTGTCCCGCTGTCCGGGTCATCGCAGAGGCCGCTCCTGCCGGGTCTTTCGTACCGGCCGCCTCCCAGCCCGGACAAGATAAGCCCTTATGAAATAAACCTTGACGAAATCAAAAGAATCCTTGCGGACGACATACAGCCCGAGAAGGCGCTGTTCAGGCATATCGGCGGCATCAGTCCGCTCCTAGCCGGCGAGGCGGTTGCCAGGGCCGATACCCGAACCGGTGCCCAAAAAGGTGCCGGAACAAGTGAATGTACCGATGCCGGAGCGATGTTGGGCTCACTTAAGTCGCTGCTTGACGATGTCGAAGGTAAAAAATCTGCGCCGTGCATCTACGACCTCCCGAAGCGGCCGGTCCTGGCGGCTTTTCGCCTGACCAGATACGAGGACTTCCCGCACAGGGATTTCCAATCAATGAACGAGGCCGCCGAGGTATTTCATAGCGAGGAGGCAGCGCGACTGGCGGCGGCGGAACTAAAGGGCGCGCTCCTGAAAAAAGCGCGGGCAATACTTTTAGCAGCGCGGAAGAAGGCCGACTCCATAGAGGGGGATATCGGCAAGGCCGAATGCGCCGACAGATATCAGCTTTTCGGCCAGACGCTGATGGCATGGCTTGCCGATGTGCCTAAGGGCGCTGATTCTGTGAAGCTTAAGGATTTAGAGACGGGAGAGCCTCTCGATATAGATATGGACCCAAGGCTGTCGCCGGTTAAAAATGCCGCAGTTTATTTCAAGAAGGCCAAAAAGGCGCGCGCCGGGCTGGCAATCCTACGAGAGCGGCTTTCCCAGTCGGCTCAGGAAATCGGGAAGCTGGAGGTGGATTTAGCGGGGATTGAGACGGCGAAGACCCTTGATGAGCTTAAAGCCTATCAGGCCCCGACGCAGAAACGTACTGCGACTAAACACTACAAGAAGCCAAAGGACGAACTGCCTGATTTCCCGACGTTCACGAGCGTGGACGGCTATGAGGTAATGCTCGCAAAAAACGCCCGGATGAACGACATCCTCACCTTCAAGGTCGCGCAGCCGATGGACCTGTGGTTCCATGTCCAGGGATATCACGGCGCGCACGTCATCGTCAGGAACCCTGGGCGCAGGCCGGACATCCCGCTTAATACTATTCTGGAAGCGGCCAGGGCCGCGGCATCATATTCCGGGGCTAAGAAGGACAGCGCGGTCGCGGTGGACTACACATTTAAGAAATACGTCCGGAAGCCGAAGCACCCGGCGCCGGGGCAGGCTATGTTCACAAACAGCAAGACGGTATTTGTGGAGCCGAAAAAACCGAAGGGATAAGAACGAGCAGTTTAGTAAAAAAGCACTTAGCCCAGTGAAGATTAAAAGCTTAGTGTTCCTTATTTGATGTATGGGATGTTTTTGTTAGCGGCGGGAGAAATCGCCGCCGGAGGCGATCTTCTGGCGGACGGCCTCGTATATTATCACGCTGGCCGCGGAGGCGACGTTCAGGGAGTCTATCATCGTGGCCATGGGTATGGAGACCTGCAGGTCCGTGAGGCTGCAGGCTTCCGATGAGAGGCCTGTCGCCTCCTGCCCCATTATTAGGATGGTCGGCCTAGAAAATTTTACATCGAAATACCTTGCTTTTGCCGATACCATCGCAGCCACTATCTGGTAGCCCTTTGCCCGGAAGCGCTCCACAAACCCTTCCAGCGATTCCGTACGTACGGTGGGCAGCCTGAATATGCTCCCCATGGTGGCCCGGAGCGCCTTCGGGTTATAGAAATCGACCGTCCCGGGCGTGGTGACCACTCCGCCCGTCCCCCCGGCCTCGGCGACCCTGATTATCGTGCCCAAATTCCCGGGGTCCTGGAGGAGGTGAGCCACGACTATCAGCGGTATCTGGCCCCTTTCCAGGTCATCCTCAGTGAACTCCACGGGCTTCATGACGGCCATGACCCCCTGGCTGGTCTTTATCTCGGAGATATAGTCCAGTACCCTGTCGGCGACCCATACTACCTCTATCTCCTGCTCCCGGGCCGTGCCCAGGAGCATGGCGATCCGCTCGTCCGAGGCCGCCTGCGGGGTAAGTATGAGCTTTTCCAGGCAGCACTGCTGCTCGATGACCTCCTCGATTATCCTCACGCCCTCGATGAGGAAGCGGCCCTCCTTGTGCCTGTTCCGGGCAAGGCCCAGGGACTTCAGGTACTTGACTGCCTTGTTGCTCCTGCTGCTTATCAGTTCCTTTGGCGCTTCCACTTCATCTTCCCGGTGCAGTAAATGTCATGCCGCACTCCGCCGCAAGCTCGCCCCCAACCGTCGCCTTGCCCTTGAACCTGAAGAGGCCTCCCATGCCCGCCTCGTAATCGACCGAGAACATGACCTTGTCCCCCGGTCTCGGCCTGATATAAAATTTAGCGCCGTTTATGCCCGCTAAGTAGCCAATGGCGTCTTCCCTCGGTCCTTTTGTCCCGGTTCCAGCCCCTGCCGGGACCGCCGCAACCGCGCCCAATTGCGCCAGCGCTTCGATGAGAAAAAGCTCCGGGAAGAAGGGCCTGCCGTTTCCGAAGAAGCTGTCTGAGGTGATGGTTTTTTCAGCAGCGGCATGTTTTCCGGGTACTACTTCAATCACCCGGTCCAGCATCGCGAAGGGGAATTTGTGGGGCAAAGCCTCTCGGGTTTCAGCCGCATCCTTCATCATGAGCAAACGTTCCGGATTAATATCAGATTGCGGATGTAATAATTATACAATTTTAACGACTTATATGCAAGTTTTTTCCGATTTTTGGGGTCTTATGCGCCGCTCATGGTTATCCCGCCGTCGACGGATATGACCTGGCCGGTGATGTATTCGGCCTCGCCTGAAACTAGAAATAAGACTGCCCCGGCCACCTCTTCGGGAGTCCCGAACCTTTTCAGAGGTATCATCCCTAAAAGCTCCGCTTTGACCTTTTCGGGCAGGCTTTCCACAAGCTCCGTCCTGATGACGCCGGGGGATACGGCATTGACCGTAATCCCATAAGGAGCCATCTCCCGCGCAAGGGATTTGGTGAGGGAAATAAGCCCGCCCTTCGCCGCGGAGTAGTTCGTCTGGCCAGCCCTTCCGGAGATGGCGGACGGAGAGACTACATTGATTATCCGGCCGAACCTGGCGCCCACCATCCCGCGGGATGCCGCGCGGCAGCAGCTCCACGCCCCTTTCAGGCTCACGTCTATCACGCGGTCCCAGTCATCTTCCCTCATGAGCATCAGGAATCCGTCTTTTATCACTCCCGCGTTATTTACAAGGGCCGTTACCGGGCCCAGCTCAATTTTTATCTCTTCGAACATCGACTGCACGGCCGCCTGGTCCCTTACGTCGGCGCGGCATACCATGCATCTGCCTGTTTTTTCGGCCTCCTTAAGGAACTGCGCCGCCTTTTCTTCGTCGTTTGCGTATATTGCGGCCACGGATGCGCCCGCCTTCAATAGCGCGAGCGATATCTCGCGCCCGATGCCGCGCGTCCCGCCGGTTACGACCGCCGTGCGGCCTTCGAGCGGGCCGCTCATGCCTTCCCCAGCAGCGCGTCGGCGGGAGTTATCCTGACGTCCCTGTCCACCCACCTGACCATCCTGCTGAGCGCGCTTCCGGGGCCCATCTCGATGAAGTGGTCGAAGCCGTCGCCAATCAGCTTTATTACGCAGTCCTTCCAGAGCACCGTTGACTTAAGCTGCATTCCCATGGTCTTTCTCACCTCTTCCCCATCGGCCAGATATTCCGCCCGGATGTATGACAAAAGCGGCAGGCGGGGAATATCGAACCGGATATCCTTCAGGTCATGAGAGAATCGCATCGAAGCGTCCTCCATCATCGGGCTGTGGTATGCCGCGCCTATATCAAGCGTGTATGCGGACAGCGCCCCTTTCTCAAGGGCTAACTCCACGGCGCGGCCTACGTCCCGCACCGCTCCCGATATTATTATCTGCCTGGCCGCGTTTATGTTGGATACGGATACGCCGCCGTCCTGCTTGCAGCCCAGGCAGATGTCCGTTACGTCTCCCAGGTCAAGGCCTATTACCGCCGCCATCGCCCCATGCCTCAGCCTATTCTCCGCCGCCGCATGGCAGCCAGCAGCCTGAACCGCCTTAAGGCCGTCGGCGAATGTCAGCGAACCCGCGGCAACGGCCGCGGAATAAAAACCCAGGCTGTATCCCGTGACTGCGTCCGGCGCAGCGCCAGCCTTCCCGGCCGCCAGCCTATATGCCTCGTTGCAGACATACATGGATACCTGGGCTTCGATGTCGCGGTTCCGCTCGTCAACCGGCCCTTCGAAGGATATCCTTGCGACGTCCATGCCGGATATGCCGGACGAAAGCTCGTATAGCTCCCGGACTTCCGGGTATGTATCCCAGAGGTCTTTGCCCATGCCGACATACTGGGAGCCCTGCCCGGGGAAGATGAATGCCGTTTTCCCCATCTCAGCCGTGTCTCAGGTATTCCCACAGGGGGCCGGTGAAGCCGTACGAGCGGAGCCTGTTCCTTATCTTGTCCGTCATCCTTAGGTGTATTCCGGGCATTATGAAGTTTGGGCGTTCGCGCCCGTAACTGCCTAATATCTCTGAGACCCTGCCCATATCGAGGCCGGGCGAAAAATAGAATACCGGGCGAAGCCCGGGGTCGTCCTTTATGGCCCCTTCGGACTTGGCGCGTTTTGCAAGCTCCGTCCCCGGGAATACCCTAACGCCCAGCATCGCGATTACGGCGTTCGGCCTGATATGGTCCATCACGTCGAGCGTTTCGGCCACTGTGTCCGCGGTATCCCCCGGAGAGCCAAGAAGCAGGCTGTGGCAGAACGGGAGACCGGCGTCCGCGCATGTCCTCGATGCGCTTATTATTTCCTCCCTCGTGAAGCCTTTTTTAAGCTCGGCCAGGACGGAGTCCACGGCCGAGTCCGTCCCGAACTCGACGCCCTTGCAGCCAGCTTTCAGCATCAGGCCCGCCA
Organism: Nitrospirota bacterium; assembly: GCA_049511435.1. Taxonomy (GTDB): domain Bacteria; phylum Nitrospirota; class JACRHJ01; order JACRHJ01; family JACRHJ01; genus JBEKYB01. The sequence goes on from JBEKYB010000038.1 coordinate 6,625, forward strand.
GTTCTTCATCGACTCCACCGGGTGAGACATAACAGCTCCAGCCGGCATCAACGTCCCTCTTTATAAGCTCGCGGCAGAACTCCTTCGCGTGTTCCGCGGGCGAGTTGAATACGTTGTCCACGATGAATATATGCCTCAGCCCGTAGTCCTTCACGGCGGACTCGAACTCCGCCGCGGCGGCCGCGGGCGAGCGCATCCTCACCTTCCGGCCCTCGACCAGCGGATATGTGCAGTAAAGGCATGTGAACGGGCAGCCGCGTTTCGTCTGGATGTTGCCCGCGCCCCCCTCGCCCATGTACAGCGAATTCTCTATTAGCGACCTGTCCGGCGCCGCGATATTATCAAGGTCCGGTATCTTCCGGGGGCTGTTGACGCGGTACTCGCCCCCGTGGCTGTAGGCCAGGCCCGGAAGGTTGTTCACGGGGAGGCCCGCGGCTATCCTGCGGATAAGCTCCGGGAACGAATCCTCCCCTTCGCCGACTATGCCGATGTTCAGGTCCAGTGCCCTCAGCAGGAGGACGGGCATCAGCGTAAACGCGGAGCCGCCCGGCACGATGAGCTTTATGCCAAGCGCCTTGAGCGTACGGACTACCGAACCGAGCTCAGGCAGGTACGAGATGCTGTGAGGGAATGCGACGTTGTCGATATTGCGGATGGAAAGACCGACAATGTGCGGTTTTATCATCCTTACCGCGTCCTTCAGCGCGACCTGCACGTCCACCACGAACTGCAGGTCTAAGAGCCTAACGTCATAACCGGCATTCTTTACGGCCGCGGCCACGTATGCCGCTCCCAGGGGCGCAACCGGGTCGGGCAGGTTCTCCCGGTTCGTAGATATAATCAGTACCCTCATACCGCCTCCTTGAGTAGTCTCTCGTACAGGGTGCATATATCCTGGAGCATCTTCTTCTCGTCGAATTCCGACGCCAGCCCCTTGCCGGCGCTGCCCATTTTATTTGCCAGTCCCTTATCCGAAAGGAGCAAGACTACCTTTTCCGCCATCCCGTCTATGTCGTGCGGCCTCGCTAGGAATCCGTTCACGCCGTCCTTTACCGCCTCCGGAGTCCCGTCTACGGCGGTCGCCACTATAGGCTTGCCCGCCGCCATCGCCTGCATCAGGACTATCGGCAGCCCTTCCCAGAGCGACGTCAGCACCACAATGTCGCTTATGTGGATAATATCACGGACGTCATCCCTCCAGCCTATCAGATGGAAGTTCTTTTCAATTCCAAGCCGCCCGGCCTCCTTCAGGACCTCGTCTTTCAGCTCTCCGTCTCCCGCCTGCACGAAATGCGCCCCCGGGACGGATTCAAGCACACTAGCCGCCACACGCACGAAATCGACCGGGGCCTTCTGCGGCTTGAGGCATGAGACCATGGTCACGACCGGCGCGCCCGGCGGCAGGCCAAGCTCATCCCGTTTTTTTTGCGGGTCGGTGGGCGTGGATTTAAAGTAGTCCATGTCGATTCCGCACCTTATGACCACCGCCCTGTCTTCTTCGAATATCCCGTTCGCCGAACCCTTGGCGATGTTATTGAAAGCGACCGCTATGAACCTGTCGGTGCACCTGGATGCTATTTTCTCCAGGGTTATGAATAACCTGCGCCTTAGCCAGCCCTGCTCGTCGTTGAACCCGTAGCCGTGGATCGTATGCACGATGACACGGGCCCCGGCAATCCGCGCCGCGAGACGGCCCAATATACCGGCCTTCGAGCTGTGCGTGTGGACTATCACCCCTTCCGGGGATTCCTTCACCAGCTTCCTGAGCATCCGGCAAAGCCCGATGAGCGCCTTTAAGTCGTAAAGCGGCGAAATCTCCCTGACCAGCTCGGGCATCTCTATGAAATGTAGCTCCGGCACCGCCCTGGCGTCCGCGCTCAGGATGTCTTCCCCGCCCGCTATCAGTGTAACGTCATAAAGGCTGCGCGGGAGGTTCCTGGCCGTATAGAGAGCCACCTGCTGCGCGCCGCCCAGCTCGAGCCGGGTGATTATCTGCACTACACGTCTCTTCATTTCATGGTCGCGGCCAGGTCCCGGGCCGCCGCCCTGCCTTCCAGTATGGCGTCCTCCATGCTCGAGTACTCCCAGGCCCCGTACCGGCCGATGCTCAGGATGCCGTTCTCTCTAAGGTATTCCATTATCAGGGGCACCGCCCTCTTCGAATGCTCGTCCGGCACGACGTACGCGTATTTTATATCCTGCACATCGGCCACCGGAACCTTATCATCCGCCCTCAGGAAGCCGCATCCCTTAAGCCCGGCAATGGACTTCTCTATGAGCGCCCCGTCTCCGGAGCGCTCGCCCGGCATGTGCGAAATCTCCACGTATATAGAACTGCATCCTTCGGGGGCCATGGAGGCCGAAAAATTGCTCATGAAGCCTACCCTGTAGAACGGGAACTCTTCCTCCGGGAAATATATCCAGTGGTACGGGGAAATCCCCTCGCGCTCCACGCCCAGGCTCACGTCGTATACCGAAACGTATCTCAGCCCCTGCGCCGCTTCCCTTATCCGCTCCGGGACATCCTTCAAAATCCCGACCAGCTCGGGCAGCGGGATAGTCGATATCAGCCTGTCGTACCAGGCGGTGTACCCGGTGCCGAAGGTGACGGTCTTTTTTCCCGCGTCCACCTCCATCGCCCTCTGCCCGAGGCTCAGGCCCCTGATGAACGGGGTCATGGCCTCCGCCAGCGTATATATACCGCCGGTTACAGGGTAAAAGAACCTGGCGTTGTAGCCGAGCCCTTCCGCGCCGGGCGGCGTGGCGCCCTTTTTTATCTCGTCGACGGTCGGCACGGGGACATAAGGCTCAATCCCTTCCACGGCGAGCCCCTCCAGGGGATACCGCCATAGCTTTCTGTTGTAGGGCAGCATGAAATGCCCGGCTATCCCGTGGCCAAAATAGTGCGTTATAAAGTCACTGAAGT
>JBEKYB010000039.1:0-9445 GCA_049511435.1 Nitrospirota bacterium
GTATCCATCGTGTCGCACCCGAGTTGCGTGACGATGATATCCGGCCTGTAAGAAGCCAAAAGGGGCAGGACAACCTCGAAAAACCCCCACGTGAACACCTCGTCGCCTGTACCCGGCAGGAACGGCAGGTTCACGGAATAGCCCCGGCCCTTGCCCATGCCGATATGTTCCGGGAACCCGGTGCCCGGGAACAAATAATGGCCGTTCTCGTGCAGCGAGATGGTCAGGACGCGGTCGGTCTCGTAGAATATGTGCTGGACGCCGTCTCCGTGGTGGGCGTCTATGTCAATGTAGGCGACCTTCAGCCCCTTATCGATAAGGTATTTGATTGCGACCGCCGGGTCGTTTATATAGCAGAAGCCGGATGCGCGCGCTGGCATGGCATGGTGCAGTCCGCCCGCGATACTGAAGGCGGATTTTACCTTCCCCTCGTGCACCAGCCGCGCGGCCTGAAGCGACGCACCGGCCCCCAGCATGGAGCCGGCGTATACGCCCGCGAACATGGGGTTGTCGCCGTAGCCAAGCCCCCAGCGCACGTGGTCCTTCCCGAAGTAGCATCCCTCGTCTATGCACTTGAGCACGTCCAGGTATATGTGGTCGTGGACGGACTCCGCTTCCTTCCGGGTGCATGGGACGGCCTCGACGAATTTTACGTTTTCTTTCTCGAATATGCCGCAGGACTTCAGTAGCCGGTGGGTGAGCTTGAGGCGGAGCATCTTGAGCGGATGGCCCCCGCCATAGTCGTATTCCTGGAAGAGCTCCGAATATACAAAAGCCGTGTCGGACCCCTTTGCCGGGGCCGTCATGTACTCTTCCCTATCGGGGTGCCGAGGACGTTGTCAGCCCTTTTAATCGCCCGAGTTGTGACGTACTCCGGCTCCTTGAATATTATGTTCGAGGTGTCCCAGAAGGTGGAGAGTATCTTGTACTTGAGCGGGAACCCGTGGATCGGGCTGTCCGGCGGTATCCTGACGGTAGACGTGGATATGCCTATCCGGGAAATGAAGTGGTTCTGCAGGAAAGCGACGCTGTTGCCTTTAACGCAGAGGAAGGGTATGGTGCCGTTGAACGGGATGCCCTTCAGGACGGGGTGCACCCTCAGGTCTATCAACTCGCTGCCGCCGGTGGAAATCTTCACCGTCCAGGAATTTCCCGCGCGCTCCCACTTGAAACTGTTCCCCGCGCACCCTTCGGGCGAGGACTTGCCTTCCATGCAGTAGTGCCGGATGAAGAAGCCTCTCTTGTCGCCGTAATGCACGTAGGATTGAAGTACGCCGAACTCGCTCACGGCGTCTTTGCCGTCCCCGTAGCGGGCCGCGTAAAGTCCGCCTATGGTAAAGCCGGGCAGGATCTCGATGACCTGGAGGGGGTGAGGCACAATATCCCGTACCTCTTTAGACGGTACGAAGTAGAATATCGTAAAACAAATTGAATTTGTATTCCTCCCTGGCACTCCGGTCGGCATTAAAGACCTCTCTAAAAGGTCATCGGGATTAACTTATTTGGACTTCCATATATTATAGCATCCCATCAATTGATTTATCTAATAAATTTATAAGCCATACTAGGGCCCGAATTCCGGGCGGGACTTGTCGCTAATAATCGCTTCTCTCCGTCCAGTCCTCAAAACGCGAATATTTACTGATGAAGGTGAGGTTCACGTCTATACCCGCGGGGCCGTTCCTCTGCTTGCCAACGCTAACCGTGGCCTTGCCCCGTCTGCCGCACATGCACGGCCCCTCCTTAGGGCATTCGCAGCGATTGTAGAACTCCTCCCTGTATATGAACATGATGACGTCGGCGTCCTGCTCGATTGCGCCCGATTCACGGAGGTCGGCCAGGAGCGGTTTTCTGTCGGTGCGCTGCTCGATGGCGCGGTTCAGTTGGGAGAGCGCGATGACCGGGCAGTTAAGCTCCTTCGCAAGGCCCTTCAGCGAGCGCGAGATGTCCGATATCTCCTGCTGCCGGGACTCCGCTTTACCGTAGCCGCGCATGAGCTGGAGGTAGTCGATTATTATGAGCCCCAGGCCGTGCTCGCGCTTGAGCCTTCTGGACTTGGCCCGCATCTCGAGCACGTTCAGCCCGGATGAGTCGTCAATGAAAATTGGCGCTTCGGATAGTTCTCCGGCGGCGGTCGTGAGGCTGTTCCAGTCGGACTGCTCTAGGTGGCCGGTGCGGACCTTTTTTGAGTCTATCCTGGCCTCGGAGGACAGCATCCTGAGCACCAGTTGCTCCTTGGACATCTCCAGTGAGAATATTGCAACCGTAAGGTTATTTTTAACTGCGCAGTTGGTGGCGATATTCAGGCAGAGGGCGGTCTTGCCCATGGACGGACGCCCGGCGACGATGATGAGGTCGGCCGGCTGGAGCCCGGCGGTCAGCTCGTCCAGATCCTTGAAACCGGTCGGCACCCCAGTGATCATCTCCTTGCGGTCGTAAAGGTGCTCGACCATCTCGAAGGTGTCCTTGATAATGTCCTTCATCCGGAAAAAGGAGGGTTTTATCTTCTTTTCGGCTATTTCGAAGATGGTCCTCTCCGCATCGTCAAGGAACTCGTCTACGTCCTGCGTGTCCTCATAGCCCTTTGTAACGATGTTTGTCGCGGAATTTATAAGGTTCCTGAGGACCGCCTTTTCCCGGACGATTTTTGCGTGGTAGTTGATATTCGCGGCGTTGGGTACGACATTAACCAGCGATGAGACGTATGAGACCCCGCCGACCTTCTCAATCTCTTCCCTTTTGCGGAGGATCTCCGGCAGGGTTATGGGGTCTATCGCCTCTCCGGCTTCACTGAGCGCGATCATGGCCAGGAAAATACGCCTGTGCGCTTCTTTATAGAAGTCGTCAGGCGTAAGCATCTCTATCGCCCGGTCTATGGCTGTGTTGACAAGGAGTATAGCGCCCAGGACGGACTGCTCCGCGTCAAGGTTTTGAGGCGGCTTACGGAGGAGGATTGATTCTTCAGAAGGCATAAGCGTTCCTTAAAATTAAAAGTGGATAGGTTATGCGCAGTTTACCAGAACCGGAGGCGCTTGGGAAGAAGAAAAGAAAGGCGGCCCAGTGGGTCGCCTTTATAACTGCTGATAAAGCCGCGATTTGTTTATTCCGCCTGCTCTTTTTTGGCCACGTTGACCTTCAGCTCGGCCGTGACGCCCCCCGTGAGCTTTATGCTGACGGTATGTTCGCCCAGCCTTTTGATAGGCTCGGCAAGCTCGATCTTGCGGCGGTCAACCTCTATCCCCTGCTCGTTCAGCGCCTCGGCTATCTCCATTGAGGTGACCGAACCGAATATCTTGTCCTCTTCTCCGGCGACATGGTAAAGCGTGACGGAGGTCTCCGCAATCTTCCCCGCCAGGCCCTGGGACTGCTTCTGGAGCTTCTTTATCCTGTCGGCAATCAGCTTCTTTTTGTGTTCGAGCTGGTTGATGCCTTTCGCCGTGGCCTCTATTGCCAGGTTTTTGGGTATGAGGTAGTTCCGGGCGTATCCCCGCTTTACCTCCACGACCTGGCCCATCTGGCCGAGTTTTTCGACGTCTTCTTTAAGGATCACCTGCATATTTAAGACTCCTTTCGGGGTTATTCCATGAAATGAGAGGTGTTATAATACAAAAGTAGGCGGCCCATGTCAAGAAAAAAGCCGAAACTGCTTGACAAACCCCGCCTTTTTCAGTAATAATCCTAACCTGTTTTGGCCGGTGTAGCTCAGTTGGTAGAGCAAGCGATTCGTAATCGCTAGGTCGTAGGTTCGACTCCTATCACCGGCACCAGCAACTTCCAGGGTCGGCTTTCTTAAGCCGGCCCTGTTAATTTTACTTGACTTTTTGCGCAACTTCGGCAGTATGGGCGCATGGCTCGGTATCCCATTAACCCTGAGCTCATTACGCTTCTTTCGAAGCAGGATGCCGTATTCCTCTTAGACCTGACCCACAAATGCCTCTCCTGCAATACGAAAGAAGAGCTAAAAGGGCTCATCCTCCGGCTTAAACACCTCATATCTCACGACTACGCGCTTATCGGTTTTGCCGCCGTCGGCGAAGAGGGGATGAAGGACGGCTTCGACATCGTGAATGTCAGCTATCCCGATGAATGGCTCGCCCTGTACGTCTCGGACCAGCTCCACCGCATAGACCCTGTCCCAAGGCACAACTTCACCAAATTCGACGGGCAGTACTGGAAGGATACCTATAAAATCTATAATACTCCGAAAGAATTCATATCGAAAGCCGCCGATTTCGGGCTAGTGTCGGGATATACCTTCGGCGCCCGGGATTTAAGGGGCACTCACGGCTCGCTTTTGTCCGTCTCGGGCCGCAACATGAAACGTGACAGGCGCACGGAGCTGATACTGGAACTCGTCACGCCTCATTTCCATCAGTGCTTCGAGCGGATAGTACGCGCCAAATACGCGACAAGCCCGCCGTCACCAAGGGAAAAGGAGGTGCTTAAATGGATCGGGCAGGGCAAGAGCACCTGGGAAGTCGCCATGATCCTGGGCATCAGCGAGAGGACGGTGAAGTTCCATCTCCAGAACGTAATGCGCAAGCTTAACGCGGTAAGCAGGCCGCATGCCATTGCGCTGGGTCTTGAGCTTGGAATTATAGATTTATAGGCTAAAAACCCCGCCTTAATGCACTTTAACACCCATCTAATACCAATCTAATCCCCTGTCCATTCGTACAGGTTGTTTCCGGCGTTTTTTATGGTAGAATCAGCCAGACATGGACTACGAAATGGACTGCAGCGACATAAAAAATATCAAAAAAGAGCTTAAGAACTTCCATTCCATGGTTAACCACGACATGAGAATGCCGCTCCTGGCCATCCTGGGTTATACCGATATGTTCATGAAATTAAAGAATAATAAACTGGATGACGAGAAAATAAGCGCGATGGTTTCCGGCATAAACAGGGCCGGGAAGAAGCTGCTAAGGGTAGTCGAAAATATCATCACGGCGTCGGGCCTCGAGTCCGGGAAGCTGAAACCCTCCAGAAAACACGTGGATATCAGACTACTGCTAAAGGAGGTGGGGGATGAGCTTCCGAGCGTTAGCCGCGAGAAGGGCCTGGTTTTTTCTCTTCCCGCGGAGGATGGGCCTGTTGTGGCCTTTGTTGACAAGGAAATGATAAAAAGAGCGGTTTTGAGCCTCTTTTACTTTGCTGTGGGACGTTCCGAAAGAGGGACGGTAATCGACGTGACGGCAAACGGCAGTCCCGATGGGAAATTCACCGAAATAACCATCGCTAGCTTCCCCGCGCTCCTCAGGAGAGAAGACATCGATGGCTCTAACGATAACGGCATTGTTGAGATTTTTACCGCCCGGACCATAGCCGAGGCCCACGGCGGCTGCTTGGATATAGGATTGACCGAGGATAAAAAGTTAATCCTGACTCTCTCGTTGCCGCAGGCATAGAGCGGATAGCCCTCAGGCTACCCGCTGCTCTCCCATTCCTTTTTCTTCACTTTTTTTGCATTCGGGGCAGACGCCGTAGAAGTTGGCGTGGCGGCTGTGTATGCTGAACCCCTTCGTTATCTCGGTAGGCACTTCCAGGTCGAACTCCGTCTGGATGTTCACGATTTTCTTGCACATGGTGCAGATCAAGTGATGGTGAGGCACCGTCTCCGGGTCGAAATGCTTCCTCTCGCCGTCGATGTTAAGTTCGATGACCTTGCCGAGCTGTTTAAGGACTTCGAGGGTGTTGTAGACTGTGGCGAGGGACACCATCGGATATTTCTCGAGCACGGCGGCATATATGTCCTCGGCGGAAGGGTGAGACATGTTTCCCTCCAAGTATGACATTATTGCCGCCCGCTGGGGAGTAAGCTTAAAACTCTTATCCCTTTGCGGTTGTCCCATTTTGTACCTCTTGTAAGTTTTAACCATACAATAGTGATGTCATTTTAATAAGGATTTGTCAAGTCGGGAAATTGGGGGCTGGGGTGTCCAGTGAGGTTTTTAAAGCCTCTTTTGGGGCAATATTAAAACTAGACTGCGGGCTTGAACTTCCTGTTTATCTCCTCCGCGACCTTCCTGGGAAGGCCGGGGACGGCCGCGAGGGCCTCGAAGTCCGCTTCTCGGATAGCCCGGAAACTGCCGAAATGTCTCAGGATTTGCATCTTGCGCTTCTTCCCGATGCCCGGTATGTCGTCTAGCGGCGAGACGGCTCCTTTTTTTTGCCTTATGCCGCGGTGGTGCGTTATGGCAAATCTGTGCGATTCGTCTCGCACCTGCGCAAGCAGGTTCACGGCGGCGGAGGTGGGCGATAATATCTTAGGCTCTTCTCCGCCCGGCTGGTATACGCGCTCGTAGGAACTCCGTTCCCTTATCCCGGCGTACTTGAGTCCCTTTTCCTGCGCTTTCGCCAGCCCGATGACGTCCAGGTCGTCGAGCGGCGCTCCGAGGCCCTTAAGAGCATCGAGTGCGACCGAGAGCTGGCCCTTGCCGCCGTCCACCATTATCAGGTCCGGCCACTCCTCGTTCTCCTCCATCACCCGCTTGTACCGCCGGTGGATTACCTCCTCCATCATGGCGAAATCGTTGGCCCCTTTTACGCCCCTGATGTTGAAATGGCGGTAGCCGGATTTATTCGGCTGGCAGAGCTCGAAACTCACCATGGAGCCTACGGCCTCCTGTCCGCCGAAATTGGATATGTCGAAGGCCTCTATCCGCCTGGGGAGCTTTTTGAGGCCAAGCTCGGACTTCAGGGCCATCAGGGTAAGCTCCCGGCCCGCCCCCGTCATTAGGTTCTGCTCAAGCGATACCGTCGCGTTGTCTTGCGCCATCTCGACCAGCCTCGCCCTCGAGCCGCGCTGCGGGACGGAAAGCCCGGCCTGCCTGCCGCGCATCTCGACCAGGAACTCTCTGACCAGTTCCTGCTCCGGCAGCCGGTGAGAAATGAATATCTCCGGCGGCACTTCCTTGCCTTCGACGTAGAACTGGTTGATGAAGTTGGTCAGGAGCTCGCCCTCGGTCAGGTCCAGGGGCGACTCGGAGATAAAGAAGTCCTTGCGCCCGATTATCTTCCCCTTCCGCATGAAGAGTATCTGGATGTCCGCCGCGGCCCCTTCCTTCGCCACGGCTATTATGTCCCGGTCCTCCATGCGGGGCGATATGATGTGCTGGGACCGGGTCGCCTGGCGTATCGCGCTCAAACGGTCACGTATGTTGGCCGCGGCCTCGAAGTTCATCGCGGCCGCGTTCTCCTTCATCCTGTCTTCCAGGAACCGCATCAGCTCGCGGTTTTTCCCACTCAGGAACAGGCGCACCTCATCGACCATTTTCGCGTATTCTTCCCTGGAAATCACGCCTCCGCAGGGGCCGGAGCAGTGCTTCATCTCGAACTGCAGGCAGGGGCGCTCCAGTTTTTTCCCTATACCCTTTTTCCTGCACTTGCGCATCGGGAACAGGCGGTTGATGAATTTAAGGGTCTCCCACATCGGACCCGTCGGGACGTACGGCCCAAAGTAGAGCGCGCCGTCCTTATCAATGCGGCGGACGACCGACAGGGACGGGAACTCATCCTGGACGCTCAGCTTGAGGTATGGGTAGTTCTTGTCGTCCCGGAGCACCACGTTGTATTGGGGCTTGTGCTTCTTTATCAGGTTCGATTCGAGGATGAACGCTTCCATCTCCGTGCCGGTGACGACCGTCTCGAAGTCCGTAACGAGTTCGGCCATCCTTGCGCGGCGCGGGTCCGGGTCTGGGGTATTCTGGAAATATGACCTGACGCGGTTACGGATGGATTTCGCCTTGCCGACGTATATGACGCGGCCCTTGGCGTTCTTCATCAGGTAGACGCCGGGCCGGTCGGGGAGCAGCTTTAATTTTTCGTCAAGTGTCATTTATACAATTAACAATTACTAAGTTCACAACCCGCCCCATTCATTAAAGGGAAGCTGAAATTCTCCTTATCATAGTTGTACCAAATTATAAGATAGTTTTCCGATTCGACGGATTGACTAAATTTTTGTATCATTTGTTTAATTTTCGATATGGTTTCTGTTGACTGATTACTACCTTGACAAAAAATCATTACTTTAAGCTCAGCCTTCCCCAATAATAATTTACAAAAATCATACAAAATCTCATCTGTTTTACGACTAAATTCGCTTTCTATTATTGAAACCGATTTGCTTATCATATGAGTATCTTTAAAATAACCATTTCCAACTTTAGTCTTTCCGGTATCTAAGAGGACAAAATCAAAAAGAAATTCCCAATTGGACCCTTTGCCATTGGAATTTGTTTTGCTACACCTTAACTCAAAATCGTTAGTATCGGCGACACTACGCAATGCCTTCCCTATTTTTTTAGTCCAAAATTTGCTGCTGTGGTCTTCTTTCCAAGACCTTCTTTTTTCAAATTCTTTTGTTATCTCTTGGATAATTTGTTTTGCGATATCTGCCACATTAAATCTCCTTTCTGAATTTGAGATTAATAATACACCTGCACCAAATATAACCCCTGCGGCGGCGCGGTGGGGCCGGCCTTGGTGCGGTCGCGGGCCTCCAATATCCCCTTCATGTCCTCCTGAGTGAATCTCTCCCTGCCGACTTCGACCAGCGTACCCACGATATTCCTGACCATGTGGCGGAGGAACGCGCTCGCCTCCAGCGAGAAGATTATGCGGTTCCCGTCATGCTCCATCTCCAGGGCGTGCAGTTCCCTGACCGGGTTCACCGTGTCCGTGTCGGTACAACTGAACGAGGTGAAGTCGTGCTCGCCCAGTAAGTACTGCGATGCCTCCCGCATCGCCTTCAGGTTCAAGACGGTGGAGACGTGCCATGAATAGTTCCTCTTTAGGGGCGAGGGCATCGGCCTGTTCAGGACGATGTAGCCGTACTGCTTGCCTGTCGCGGAGAACCGCGCGCTGAAATCGAGCGGCGCCTCCACGACTTCGAGCGCCCTCATCTGCGGCGGAAGATGATGGTTAAGCGCTCCGTGCCATGCCCTTGAATCCAGCTTCGACTCCGACTTGAAGCTCACGACCTGTCCAAGTGCGTGCACGCCCGCGTCCGTCCGCCCGGATGCGGTTACCCTGATTTCCTCGCCCGTCGTCAGGCGGATAGCCTCCTCGAACGCCCCCTGAAGCGTCGGCCTGTCCGGCTGCCACTGCCATCCGGCGAAGTCCGTGCCGTCGTATTCAAGGATAACCTTAAAATTTTTCATCAGCTTATTTTACACTATAACAAGCGGGGATTCAACAGAGATAGGGAAAACAAAGGGGAAACCGTCCCACGTACCGGGCATTTTAATTATTGGGCGGGCTTGGAAGATGCCACTTTTGCGGTCGAGATATATTCCTTTACGCCGTCGAATATGGCCTGGGCTATCTTCTGGCGGTACTGCGGCGTGGCCAGAAGGGCTTCCTCTTCCGGATTGCTTATGAAGCCCACTTCCGTCAGGATGCGAACCGATTCCTCGGGAATCGAGCCGTCCGCCTTGGG
>JBEKYB010000040.1:0-9272 GCA_049511435.1 Nitrospirota bacterium
TACCAAGTCATCGCGGAATATGCGCGGCCCGGGGGGCAGGGGTTTTGCAGCAAATTGCGGCTCCGGCTGGAAACGGGGCGGAAACATCAAATTCGTGTCCAGGCGGCGCAGGCGGGATTGCCCTTGATAGGGGACCGGACGTATAACCCGGCGTATCGGGCGCAGGACCCGGCCCATCCGCCCCTGGATTTCCCGCGGCAAGCCTTGCACGCGGAGGTGCTCCGGCTGGAACACCCGGAGCAGCCCGGAGTGCGCATGAGTTGGACGGCGGAATTGCCCAAAGACCTTCGGCAACTGGAATCCGCGCTGCGATCGGGGCGCTCGCCGTTGTAGCGGCCGTTGTAGCGGCGGTCTGTGACCGCCGGTGATTAAGGGTTTCATATTTGCGACGGTCATAGACCGCCGCTACAGCCATTTTGCCGGAACCTGGCGCGGTGCTTGTTTTAGTGTGCCGGGGTTGGTCCGGGTTGATGAACAGGGTTCGCAACCGGGACATTCGGTTGGGGCGTCGCCGGCATGGCCCGCGTCCCCGGCGGTTTGGTGAACATGGCCATCACGGCTCCGAGCACCAGCATCACCGCCGAGATTTGATAGGCATAGGAATAGGATTTGAAGTGATCGTTAATTCCCGCGCCCAGAAGCGGGCCAACCACACCCGCGACGCCGAAAGCGGTGAACACCAAACCATAGTTGACGCCCAGATTGCGGACGCCGTAGAAATCCGCCGTCGCCGCCGGCATCAGCGTAAAGATCGTTCCATAGCAAAGCCCGGTGAAGGCGGAACCGAAGACCACCAACGTCGAAGTGGTGTAATAGCTGAAGGCCAGCATATTGGCCGCCTGCAACAGAAACGCCAGCCACATCGTCCGGGTCCGTCCGATCTTGTCCGAGAGCGCGCCTGCCAGAAGGCGGCCAAAGGTGTTGAAGATCGCCAGCGTGGCAATCGGCACAAATCCCCAACTCCAGTTCGCCTGCTCCTTTGCGATCATGGCCACCTGCGTAATGATCATCATCCCCGCCGAGGCGGAGAGCACCATCATCAGCCAAAGTTGGTAGAACTGGCCGGTGCGCAGCATCTCCTGCACCATGCTGAAGTCCGCGACGGCGACTGTCATCGACAATGAGCGGAGCATTACTGGAATCCCGTCGGGTACGTCGATTGTCCTAATATAACGGCAAGGCGGTCCTGCCGATGGTCCTCGGGCTTGGCTGCTGCACCATGGCTACCCTGACCACACGCATCCTGCAGACCAAGAAGGAGCGGATGATAGTAACCTTTCTGCTTGGCCTCGCTATACCGTGTTCAGCCCAGTTAGGCGTCATAATGGGGATGCTCGGGGCCATATCGCCATTAGCCATGATAATATGGATTTCGGTACTGGTTGCCGTGCTTTTTATCGCGGGCTATTTGTCTTCGAAGGTATTTAAGGGCGAGGCATCGGACTTCATACTCGAACTTCCGCCAATACGCCTGCCGAAGCTGAAGAACATACTGATAAAGACGATGGGCCGTATCGAGTGGTACCTGAAGGAGGCCGTCCCGCTTTTCGTACTGGGCACGCTAATACTCTTCACCGCCGACAAGCTGATGCTCCTGGGCCTGATTGAAAAGGCGGCGTCTCCCGTGGTGGTGGGGCTCCTAGGCCTTCCCGAAAGGGCGACCGAGTCGTTCCTTATTGGCTTTCTCCGCAGGGACTACGGCGCGGCGGGCTTCTACTCGATGCAGAAAGCGGGACTCCTTAACCCCGTACAGGTGCTTGTCAGCGTAGTCACCATCACGCTTTTCCTGCCCTGCATCGCCCAGTTCTTCATTACCATAAAAGAAAGGGGCCTGAAGCCAGCGCTTTTTATGGTGGCCTTCATCTTCCCCTTCGCAGTCATGGTGGGGGCGCTTTTGAACTTCGGGCTTAACCATCTGGGAGTGACCTTGAGATGAATGGCAGTACGGATTAACCAAAGGAGAGAAAATGCCGCCTGAACAGGATAAAGCCGATTTCGGCATAACGGAAGAGCTGGTGGACGAGATACTCGAGGCCTTCTGGTTGATGGAGGAGCAGGGGAAAGAAAGGCTGAAGAGTACCGTCCTTTGCTCGATAATCGTGGACGAGGGCCATGTGTCGAACGGCATGAGGGCCGAGATGGCGTTCATGCAGATGACCCACGACGGCTACCTTGCAACCGACGGGGACGAGATATCCTTGACCGCGCTAGGGAGGGCGAGGGCAAAGAACCTGATAAGGCGCAAGAGGCTGGCGGAGAAGCTACTGTCCGAGGTGTTTGCCCTATCACCGAGCGAGATAAAGACCTCCGCCTGCCGTTTCGAGCATATCCTCAGCCCGGAGGTAACTGACTCCGTATGCTCTTTCCTGGGCCATCCCCCGTCCTGTCCGCACGGAAAGCCTATCCCGCATGGCACATGCTGCAAGAAGCTCTCGCACCACATGAAGCCGCTCGTCATGCCTATGAAGGACCTCGAGCCGGGCAGCCGGGCCAAGATAACCTTCATCGCCCCCAAGGACCACTCGAGGATGGACAGGCTCTCGACCTTAGGCATAGTCCCGGGCACCGAGATTGTCCTGCACCAGAAGAAACCTGCGTTCGTAATCAGGGCCGGGGAGACCGAGCTTGCGCTCGACATAGAGATTGCAAGCGAGATTTACGTGAAGGTGCTGGGCTAAGGTATCAGCCCAAGTATTTGAGCATCCAGCCTTCCGCCACGTCGATAGCCCCGATGGGGCATATCTCCTGGCAGCAGAAGCACCGTATGCACTGGCGGTAATCTATACGGAGTCCCTTTTCCTTCTTGCTGATAGCGTTGGCCGGGCATGCACCCTGACATATCAGGCAGAGCTCGCACTTACGCCCGTCTATCCTGGGCTTTGTCGTAAGGGCCTCCTTCAGAAGTCTCCTAACCGGCTCGGGTATCGTCCATTCGAGGCTTGAAGTCGACGGGAGCCTGAAAGACTTAAGTTTCGCCTCATTCAAATCAGCGAAGTCCCCGAGCAGGGCAACATCGGAAATATCCGGGGCAAGGCCCATCCTCGCGGCCGCCCTTGTGGTAGGCAGCTTTTCGGGAGACACGCCCAGGACCGCCGAGAGCATGACATCGAGGGCGAAGGCGTCGGTCCCGGCGGCAATAATGCCTATATCAACCGGTGTACCGCTTCCCGGCCCGTTGCCTTCCATGCCCACCACGGCGTCCACTATGTTCAAGGCAGGCCTCACCAGGCCGTGTAGCTCTACGAGCATCGTCGCGAATGCATCCCTGTCAACGCCCGCCTTGAAATGCCACTGGGCCTTCCTGTGGCCCGGTATGCATCCGAACAGGTTCTTCACCGCGAGGGTAAGGAGCATCTGGCCGTGCGTCTTGGCCTTCGACACGCTTATGACCGCATCGGCCTCAAGGACGGCCTTTGCTATCTCGAAGCTCTTGAAGACCCCTTTTCCTTCCACCCTGGCCGCTTCCGAAAGCTCGATGAGCGTCGCTCCCTCCTCCCGTGCGACGGCGGCGAGACCCGTGACCTCGGCTACTTTCTTGAAGGCCCCTATCGCGTTCGAGTCCCCGATTGACACCACTCCGCCTGCTTCCTTCACCAGCCTGACCACGGCGCGCACGACCTCCGGGTGAGTTGTCACCGCCTTCTCAGGCGGCTTCGCGGCAAGCATGTTGGGCTTGATTAATACCCTCGCCCCCGGCCTGACGAAGGCACCCATGCCGCCCAGGGCGTCAACAGCCTTCTTTACGGAGCCGTATACCCTTTCGCGGTCGTAATCCCTGCATCTTATAAGGCTTATCTCGGGAGGCTTTTTCATTTTTTATTCATAAATAAAAAAAAAGGCCTCGTTCGAGACCCTTGTGTATTGTATCGCAGACTAAAATTTTACGATGTACATGCATGCGTTTCCGTCTATCATGCCGTCGACGTCTTCCTTGTCGAGGCCAATTCTCTCCATGCCCTCGGAAGCATATACTATCTTGCCGGAATCGAGCGACCGGCAGGCTACCTGGAATATTTTGACCGAGTGGTTCCTTACTTTTATCTTCTCGCCTATCAAAGCCCTTATAACCTGATGAACAATGCAGAACGGATGCAGTATAGCGCCCTTCGTCTTATGGATTTCCTTGTATTTATCGGCTATCTTCTCGTAGAATTCCGGCAGTTTCCCGTCTGATTTGAGGGAGCTTACAAGCTTCGTCATCGGGCAGCCCTTTAAGACATACACGTTGCTCTTCCGGTCCGCCTTCCCTTCGAGGATGTCCAGGGGGGAATTGCCCAAATCCTGCTGTTCCAGGAACTCCTCGAGGGTCTCGAACTTCGTGATGAGAAGCTCGTCGGCAATCTTGCCGCCCACCTCCTGCAGGTCGTAAAGTATCGCGGTTATCAGCCTCTTCTCGTTCGACATCACCTCCTGCGCCCATTCCTTCGTCAGTCTTTTCTCGAGCAGCGACATGTAATCCCTCGTATTTCCGGGTCTTGCTGATTGCTCATAGAACAAAAACCGCGCGTGACGAGACCCGTAGCACGCGCAGTTTAAACAACCTATTTCATGTCTTTTATTCCTTATGAAGCCTGCGCGAACCTCTTTGCGCTTTCCACGACCTTTGAAAATGCGGCCGGGTCCGAGATGGCCATCTCGGCCAGGACCTTCCTGTCCAGCTCTATTTCCGCCATCTTGAGGCCGTGCATGAGCTGGCTGTATGATATGTCGTTTAACCTCGCGGCCGCGTTTATCCGGGCTATCCAGATGCCCCGGAAGTCCCTTTTCTTTGCGCGCCTGTCCCTGTAGGCGTACTTCAGCGCCCTGTCAACGGCCTCAGTCGCCGTCCTGAAAAGGCGGCTCCGGCCGCCGTAATAGCCCTTTGCCAGCTTGAGGACCTTGTTCCTCCGCCTCCTGGCCTTAAAACCTCTTTTAGCTCTCGGCATGACGGTTCTCCTTACGGTAATTAAGCTCCACTTTCGGCTATAAGCCCGGGAGGAGCTTCTTCAGCATATCCTTGTTGACATCGCTTGCATAGCTGGCATGGGAGAGCTTTCGCATCCTCTTGGCCGACTTCGTGGTCAGCAGATGGCTTCCGAAGGCCATGTCCCTCTTGATCTTGCCGCCCGCGGTGAGCTTGAAGCGCTTGGCCGCGCCCCTGTGCGATTTAAGCTTATAACCCTTTGTTTTCGGCCTGTAGTTTGCCATCCGGGACCCCCTGATACTGTTATATTTTAAAGCTGCGTCGGCAGCGCCGGACACACGAGAGACGTTAACATACACCAATGGGCCTTGAATGTCAAGACTTTGGAGCTATTATCATCGTCAGCGCCCTGCCTTCCTGTTTGGGCATCTGCTCTATGTTCCCAGTTTCCGCTATATCCGTGACCACGCGCTGCAGGAGCACGTTTCCAAGCTCGGTATGCGCCATCTCGCGGCCCCTGAACACCACGGTCACCTTCACCTTGTTCCCTTCGCCCAGGAACCTCTTGGCGTGGTTAAGCTTAAAGGCGTAATCGTGGATGTCCGTGCCCGGCCTCATCTTCACTTCCTTGACCTGCACCGTCTTCTGGTGCTTTTTGCTGTCGTGCAGCTTCTTGGCCTGCTCGTATTTGTATTTCCCGAAGTCCATTATCTTGCAGACCGGCGGCTCCGCCTGAGGCGCCACCTCGACCAGGTCGAGGCCTCTTTCTTCCGCAGCCTTAAGTGCCTCCTGTATGGCCAGGATGCCCAGCTGCGCGCCGTCGTCCGCTATCACCCGGACCTCCCTTACCCTGATTTCCCTGTTTACCCTTGTGGTCGGTTTCGCTATGACCTATCACCCCCTGTCGGTTTTAGTGTTTATTTCGTCAATGACCCTCTCGATAAAACCATCCTTCGGCATCTGGCCAAGGTCACGTCCGTCCCTGAGCCTCACGGCAAAGGTCCCGGACTCCTGTTCCTTGTCCCCGACCACCAGTATGTACGGTATCTTCTGGAGAGTCGCCTCTCGTATCTTGAAGCCTATCTTCTCGTTCCTGGTATCGGCCTCCGCCCTGACGCCGGCGGCCCGCAGCCCGTCAAGGGCCTCGGCCGCATACCCGTCCTGCCGGTCGGTTATCGTGCATATCCTGGCCTGGACGGGCGCCAGCCAGACGGGGAACGCGCCCGCGTAGTGCTCTATAAGCACCCCGAAGAAGCGCTCAAGGGAACCCATAAGCGCGCGGTGGACCATTATGGGCTGGCGCGGGTTTCCGTCCTCGGCAATGTATTTCACGTCGAAGCGGTCCGGCAGGTTGAAGTCCACCTGCACGGTCGTGCACTGCCAGGAGCGGCCGAGCACGTCCTTTATCTTGATGTCTATCTTGGGGCCGTAGAACACGCCCTCGCCCGGGTCGATACTGTAGGACAAGCCCTTTTTTTCGAGCCCTGTCCTCAGGGCCTCCGTGGCCCTGTCCCAGTTGTCCTGGCTCCCTACATACTTCTCCGGCTGGGTCGAAAGATAGATATCGTATTCTGTGAATCCGAAGGTCTTGAGGACAAAGAGGGTGAAGTCCAGCACCTTCAATATCTCGCCTTCAAGCTGGTCTAAGCGACAGAATATATGCGCGTCGTCCTGCGTGAAGCCCCTGACCCTCATCAGGCCGTGGAGCGCGCCGGAGCGTTCGTAACGATACACCGTGCCTAGCTCGGCCCAGCGGAGCGGCAGGTCGCGGTAGCTCCGCATCTTGGACTTGTAGATGGCTATATGGAACGGGCAGTTCATCGGTTTCAGCTCGTACAGCTGCTCGTCCACCTCCATGGGGGAATACATGCTCTCCCTGTAGAAGTCCCAGTGCCCGCTCTTCTTCCAGAGGTCGAGCCGGGCTATGTGCGGCGTGTAGACCAGGTCGTATCCAGCCTTCACGTGCTCGGCCTTCCAGAAATCTTCGATCACGCGCCTGACGATCGCGCCCTTGGGGTGCCATAGTATGAGGCCCGCCCCCGTCTCTTCTTCGTGAGAGAAAAGCTCAAGCTCCTTGCCCAGCTTCCTGTGGTCGCGCCTCTTTATCTCTTCAAGCCTGTCCAGGTATTCCTTTAGCTGTTCCTGGTTTGCCCACGAGGTGCCATATATCCTCTGGAGCATCTTGTTTTTTTCGTCGCCGCGCCAGTACGCGCCCGCCGAGCTTAGGAGTTTGAAGGCCTTGACATACCCCGTGCTCGGGACGTGCGGGCCGCGGCAGAGGTCCGTAAAACCTCCCTGTTCGTAGAGCGATATCGTCCCGTCGGGGAGGTCCCTTATAATCTCGGCC
This sequence comes from Nitrospirota bacterium, assembly GCA_049511435.1. Classification (GTDB taxonomy): domain Bacteria; phylum Nitrospirota; class JACRHJ01; order JACRHJ01; family JACRHJ01; genus JBEKYB01. The sequence continues at coordinate 7,251 of JBEKYB010000040.1, forward strand.
TTATAGCTTTCGTCCATGCCCTCGAAGAGCTTTATCGCTTCATCCCTGCCCATCTCTTTACGTATGAAAGGCCTGTCGGCTTTTATTATCTCGGCCATCCGTTTCTCTATCCGGTCAAGGTCCTCAGGGACGAACCCCGTCTCGTAGTCGAAGTCGTAATAAAAACCGTCCTCGATGGCGGGACCTATCGTCACCTTTACGCCGGGGAAGATGTCCTTGACCGCCTGGGCCATAATATGAGAGCTGCTGTGGCGGTAGACCTCCCTGCCTTCCGGGCTGTCGAACGTGAGTATCCGCACGCTGGCATCGCTCAAGATGGGGGTGCTTAAATCAACCGCCTTCCCGTCCACCTCAGCGGCGAGCGCGGCCCTGGCAAGGCCTTTACCGATAGCCGCGGCCAGCGCCGCGGCGGTCGCGCCCCTGTCTATTTCCCTGACGCTTCCGTCCGGCAAGGTAACCTTTATTTTTCCCGTCGCGATTTTGTCCACCGCTTCTTCCCTAAACAAAAAGGCATCATCAAAGGGGGTACCTTTTAATGATGCCTCAGAAAATTACCGCGTGTTACAACTGAATTAATACCCCGGGCCGATAAAATTCGCCGGAAACATCCCGGCTGCCATTTCAACTTATAACAGTAATCCTGCGGGTTGTCAAGCTTTTTCGTCTTAAAGGAATGGTAGGCGCGGGCGGTTTCGAACCGCCGACCTCTTGCGTGTCAAGCAAGCGCTCTCCCCCTGAGCTACGCGCCTTCACTATAGGTCAAGAGGATGAAATTTTAAGGTTTCGGCCACTTTTTGTCAAGCAAAAATAAAAGAGGGCCTCTCGACTAGCGAGAGGCCCTCAGTATCAACATCCGCGGGAAGCGTTATTTGATAGCGTCCTTGAAGCCTTTGCCGGCAGAAAACTTCGGTACCTTGCTGGCGGCGATCTTTATTGCCTCGCCGGTCTTGGGGTTCCTGCCCTTCCTCGCCTTCCTCTTGGAAACGGAGAAGGTGCCGAAGCCGACCAGAGAAACCTTCTGCCCTTTCTTGAGCGACGCCTTCACGCCGTCAAGCAGTGCGCTAAGAGCCCTGCCCGCCGCTACCTTGCTTATTTCGGCGGAGTCAGCCATTTTGTCAACCAGTTCTGATTTTGTCAAAGCCTGTTCCTCCTTTCTCTAGAAGTTCGCATTGCTATTCAACCCGCTATTTCAAAGCATGCCTAAGCTTTTAGATGGTTAAAGGTATATCAGCTTTCGGTTGTTGTCAAGGGGTTTTTTTAAGCGGTATGCGGAGCTCCGTTATTTTTTTCCGCAAAGTGTTCCTGTTGATGCCCAGGAGGTCGGCGGCCCTGATCTGGTTGTAGTTAGTCTCTTCAAGGGCCCCGGATATCAAAGGCTTCTCTATAAGCGCAATCACCGTGTCGTAGATATCGCTCTTACCCAGCTTCTTTGTCTTCTTCAGAAAACACCTTATCCGGTCGTCGAGCAGGTTTTCCATAGTCATCTTCTCGGCGGCCTTCAGGTCGCTGTCCCCTTTCATCAGTACCTCCACGTCCTCCGGCAGCACGGCATTCGAACTCGAAAGAACTACGGCGCGCTTTATGCAGTTCTCCAACTCGCGCACGTTCCCGGGCCAGTCGTATTCGGACAGCCGCTTCATGGCCTTCGGCGTCAGGCTCTTCTTGGGCGCGCCAAGCTCCTGGGCCATCTTCTCGAGGAAATGTTCCGCGAGCGCGGGTATATCTTCTTTCCGGTCCCTGAGAGGTGGCAGGTGAAGACTGACGACGTTGAGGCGGTAGAAGAGGTCCTCGCGGAACTTCCCGGCCGCCACGGCGTCGCCCAAGTCTCTGTGCGTCGCGGCTATTATCCGGACGTCCGTCTTAATCGTCTCCGTGCCGCCCACCCTTTCGAACTCCTTCTCCTGCAGGGCGCGAAGGAGCTTGGCCTGGAGGTTCATGTCCATGTCGCCGATTTCATCAAGGAAAATCGTCCCGCCGCCGGCCTTCTCGAACTTCCCTGTCTTGCGGGAGGCCGCGCCCGTG
>JBEKYB010000041.1:0-9235 GCA_049511435.1 Nitrospirota bacterium
CCGCGTCAATGTCCTTCCGTTCGAGCAGGATTTCTCCAATGGGCTTCCTCGCCTCGTCCGGCCCTGGCTCCTCGATTTCCCTGTAGACGATATCGCTGTCTTCCTCTACGAAGATAAAGACGTCCCGAAGGGCTTCCAGGGCCTGCTGTGTCCTTATAAGGATGTCCCAGTATAGATAGCATTTCTCGGGGTCGATATCGGACAGAGGCGGCACTTCCTCGGTGTGGCAGGTTATCTGGCACTCGCCCAGGCCCTTCAGTTCCCGGAGGATAGATGCGGGGTCGATGCCCCTGGAGAAGATTTCCCTGTCGGGGCGGAACCTTATATGGAAAAACCGGGCGGGACCGTTTCGAGGAATCTTTTCGGCGGGCTTCTTCTCTGGCGTACAGGGCGCGGGGACGAGCTTTTTGAGCGCCGCAATTATCCTTTGCGCCTCGGATTCATCCCGCGCCGGCCCTCCCAGCCCCAGTAGGCCCGATATATAGTCCTTGGCCGCCAGGACGATGTCTATCAGCTCCCCGTCGGCCTTAATCGCACCCTCCCTTAGCCTGTCCAGCGCGGACTCGACATGATGGGCAAAGGCCGCCATCTCCTCGAACCCGAACATCGCCCCCGAGCCTTTGATGGTATGCATATCCCTGAAGATGCGCGCTATCAGCTCGGCGTCGCCCGGGTTTCCCTCGAGCTCCAGTAAGGCGGATTCCAGGTCTGTGAGCAGTTCCGCGGCCTCTTCCAGGAAAAGTCGTGCATTTTTATCCTGTGGCATTATCGGTCCCCTCAATCGCCAAGACGCTTAGGTCGAAACCCTCAAACATCGGCCTTCCATCCCCGCATCCGGGCAGGCCCTCTATCTTGAACTCCCTGCTCAGCTTGTCGCCCTGCTTTCTGGCGGAAACAAGGAGCTGCATCATGGACGTATCCATGGATTCAACATGGTCGAGCCTGACGGTCAGCCCTCGCCTTGACAGGCAGCCTTCCGCAAGCTTTTTCAAATCCGAGATTTCATTGACGGTTACGTCGCCTTCGGCAGTGATTACGCTCCGGTCCGGTTCTTCCTTAAGAAAGAAAGGCATGCCAGCCTCCAGGTAATGTCATGCATACTATTTCGACTCGAAGGGGATTAAACTTTAGATTAAAAAAAACCTAATGAAGCGCCATATTCTGCCGATTATAGTGTTATGCGGAAAACTTTTCCGATATGGGAAAAAATGAATCGGGAGAATAGACATGAACGAAATAAATAAGTTAGACGATAGCGAAATGCCCGAGAAGGCTATCAGGACCATGAGAGAGGGGACTGTCGACGGCCTTTTAGGGTGCGTTTCCGCACGGCACCTGGAGCATTCGGTAAAGAAGGTCGTCGAGTTGATACCCAAAAGGACGGCCGTAGAGAGGCCTATCATAGGCAACTCGGAGAAGCTCCAGGAGGTCCTGGATATGGCCCGAAGGGCGGCGCGCGGCCAGGCCACGGTGCTGATAACGGGCGAGACCGGCACCGGCAAGGAGCTACTTGCCAGGTATATACATAATCTGAGCCCCAGGAAATCGCGCCCCTTTGTGGCGGTAAACTGCGCCTCCCTGCCCGAGCCGCTGGTGGAGTCCGAGCTCTTCGGGCACGAAAGGGGCGCTTTCACGGGTGCGGTCGAGAGGAGGCTTGGGAGGTTCGAGGTAGCACAAAGCGGCACTCTTCTGCTCGACGAGATAGGGGAACTGCCGCTTTTCTCACAGTCCAAGCTGCTAAGAGCGCTGCAGGAGCGGGAGATAGACAGGGTAGGGGGGAAGGAGCCGGTAACGGTAGACGTGCGGGTAATCGCCACCACCAACCGCGACTTAAGGCAGGAATCCCTTATGGGGCGTTTCAGGGAGGACCTCTTTTACCGGGTGAACGTGTTCGCGCTGCGCCTCCCGCCGCTCAGGGAGAGGCGCGAGGACATATCCGTCCTTGCGGAGCATTTCCTGGTCAAGCACTGCCGAATGTGCGGTATAGAGACGAAGGCGCTGAGCGCCGAGGCTTCGGGGCTGCTGGCGGTCCAGGACTGGAAGGGCAATGTAAGAGAGCTTGAAAACGTTATCGAAAAGGCCATCCTGGTATCGGACGGGGACGTAATCCTGCCGGAGCACCTTGGGGCGGCGATACCGGCGGGATATGCGGATTGTGAGGGCCTTGATATGTCGGGGTACATGGGCGAAATGCCCGAAGGCTCCCTTGAGGATATGGAGAAGACCCTTATAATGAAGACGCTTGCGGAGACCGGCGGTAATAAGACGCAGGCCGCCAGGAAACTCGGGCTTACCGCAAGGACTATAAGGAACAAGCTGAAGATTTACGAAAACTTTTCCCTCATCAGCAGGAAAAATCTTCCCATATAGCCTCCCTGACCCCAGGTGAGCCTCCATGGTCGAAGCATGACAACCGCTGGATTTTAAATAACAATTTTTTTCTTTTTAACGGTATTTTCCTTCCCGCGCCCCTGGCACGACGGTTGCTATTAACCCGGCATACGGAGAATCGCTCATGGTAATAGACCCGCTCGTTTCGACCCTTGAGGCAGTCCTCGATATCCGCTCGGAGAAACACAAGGGGATAAGCGAGAACATAGCCAACATGGACACGCCCGGATACAGGGCGAAAAAGCTCGATTTCAAGAGCATGCTCGCGTCCAGGCTTGGAGACGGGGCACAGATGACGAAGACCAGCCCTCTGCACCAGGACCCGCCGTCGTCGGCCTCGGAAATAACCGCAAGCAGCTCGGAGAAAGGCGGGGTAAAAGGCCTTGACGGCAACGACGTTAACATGGAAGACGAGCTGGTGGACCTGGCCGAGAACTCGCTCATGTACGACGCGACGGCACAGGTGATAAGCGCCCGATTCAAAATGCTGACAACCGCGATAAACGGAGGAGGGTAATGGACTTCCTGAGCTCGATGGAAATAAGCGCATCCGGGCTTAACGCGCAGAGGACCCGGATGAGCGTGATAGCCGATAACCTGGCGAACGCATCCACCACAAGGACGGATGCCGGGGGGCCGTACAGGAGGAAAGACGTGGTGTTCAAGGATGCTGGAGGGTTCGGCAAACTGATGAACGGCATGTCCGGGCGGGCGAAGGCGGGGGTCTCGGTTGAAGGGATAACGGAGGACTCGTCTCCCTTCAAGAAGGTCTTCGACCCGGGCCACCCGGATGCCGACAAGTCCGGCTATGTCAGCATGCCGAACGTGTCTGCGCCCACGGAGATGGTAAACCTGGTCTCTGCGACCAGGAGCTACCAGGCCAACCTCGCGGCGATAAGCGCCGCGAAGTCCATGGCCGAGAAGGCGCTGGAGATAGGGAAGTAGCAAAATGGATGTCAGTGCGGTAGGCGCGGTCACAGCGGGCGTCATAGAAAAACCGGACGCGGCCGCCGCCAATGGGGATTTCAAGGACGCAGTCTTCAAGTCTGTGGAGGGCGTGGAAGCGGCCAGCCGGGAGGCGGACGCCGCCACGGCCGATCTGGCACTCGACCGGGGGGAGAACCTCCACAAGGTGATGATAGCCATCGAGAAGGCCGATGTCTCCCTCCAGCTCATGATACAGGTGCGGAACAAGGTAGTTAACGCATACGAGGATCTGATGAAAATTTCGGTATGACATGAGCTCCGGGCTAATGGAAGTCATAGGGGCATTGCCGCCCCAGAAGAAGCTGCTGCTCATCGTGCTGTCCCTGGCAGTGGCCGGTGCCGCCCTGCTTATCTATGTATGGACCGCATCGCCCAGGTATGCCGTCCTATTCAGCGGCCTGGGGCAGGAAGACGTGCAGCTCGTGATAGGAAAGCTGAAGGAGCGCAAGGTGGAATACAAGGTGACGGGGAACGTGGTGGAAGTCCCCGAGGACAAGGTGGACGAGCTGAGGCTGGAGCTTGCAGGCGACGGCGTCCCCAGGGGCGGTGGCATAGGATTCGAGGTATTCGATAAGGACAGTTTCGGGCTGACCGAGTTCGTGCAGAAGATAAACTACAGGCGCGCCCTCCAGGGGGAGTTGGCCAGGACGATACGGCAGCTTTCGGAAGTCGAGGACTGCCGCGTCCACTTGGTCATCCCCGAACGGACGCTCTTTTCCGGCCCCCAGGAACATTCGCGGGCATCGATAGTCCTGAAGCTTAGGACGGGTTCAAGGCCCTCCGAAGAGCAGACCGCCGCGATAGTCCACCTTGTTGCCGGCAGCGTGGACGGCCTTACGCCGGAGGACGTCGCGGTCGTCGATACGGACGGGAGGCTGCTCTTTAAACCCAAAGGGGACGACCCGGCGGGCATGCTCTCGGACAGCCAGCTCGAGTACAGGAGGGCGCTTGAGAAGGACCTCGAGAGCAGGGTGCAGTCCATGCTCGAGACCGTGCTGGGCGGCGGCAAGGCCATCGTGCGCGTAAACGCCGACTTAGACTTCACGCAGCAGGAGCTCTCCGAGGAAAAATACGACCCCGCCTCTATAATCAGGAGCCAGCAGAAACTCTCGGAAAAAGAGTCGAGCGGGAAAGTCGAGGCGTCCGGCGTGCCGGGCGCGGTCTCGAACACTCCCGCCAAGGAAACGGCCGCCACTTCGCCGAAGCCCGGAGGCAGCATTAGCGAGAGGCAGAGCGAGACAAGCAACTACGAAGTGAACATGACGAAGACCAAAACCGTAAAACCGACCGGTGCGATAAAGAGCATATCGGCCGCGGTCTTCGTGGACGGGTCATATACGGTGAAGGATAAAAAGAAGACATATGTGCCGAGGAGCCAGGAGGAGATGACCAAGCTGGAGGCTATGATTAAGGGCGCCCTCGGCTTCAACCAGCAGCGGGGCGATACCGTGCAGGTGGCGAACGTGCCGTTCGATTCGCCGGCGGAGGATGAGGGCTTAGATGAAGGCCGCGCCCCCGATGCATGGTATGTGCGCTACGCGCTCCCATATCTAAAATACGCGGTGGCCCTCGTGGGAATGGCGCTCATATTCCTGTTAGTGGTGCGCCCGACGGTCAGGAGCATAGCGTCTTCCGCGGATGCCATCGCCAAGGCGCGCGAGCAGGCGGCGGCAGCGGTACCCGAGCTTGAGCCTGTCCCAAGGCATAAGATGCTGGCAGAGGGCAGGGGCGGCGTGAAGCAGGCGGTCCAGGAGAACCCGGCGGTGGCGGTCTCCGTAGTCAAAAGCTGGCTGAAGGAAAGGTAATGGCCGGGAGGGCTCTCAAAGGATATGAGAAGGCGGCGGTCTTCCTTGCGGCCATGGGCGAGGAGGCCGCGGCCCAGGTATTGAAGAAGCTGGACGAGCCGGAGATAGACGTGATAAGCGGCGCGTTCGGCAGGATGAAGAAAATAACGAAAGAACAGGTGGACGAAGTGATGGTTGAGTTCCATAAGAAGGCGGACGGAGAAAACGACTTCCAGGTCGCGGACGAGTCGTTCCTCAAAAAAGCGGTCGAAAAGGCCCTGGGCACCGAGAAGGCAAGGGAAACCATGGAACGGATTTCCTCGGGCACGTTCGGCGGCATGGAGATAGTAAAGAGGCTAGACCACAAGACCCTGGCGAACTTCCTGAAAACCGAGCACCCGCAGACCCTGGCGCTTATCATGTCTGGCATAGAGCCCGAGCAGGCGAGCCAGATAATACCGCTCCTCCCGGAAGCCGTGCAGCCCGAGGTGCTCCTCCGGATGGCGACCATCGAAGGCGTCCCGCCCGCGGTGTTCCGGGAAGTGGAAGAGGTGCTGCGCCAGAACTTCCAGGATACCTATGTATCTAGCGAGCGGGCGGCGGGCGGGCTGGAGCCAGTCGCCAACGTGCTCAACCTGGTGGACAAGGCGACGGAACAGAGGGTAATGGAATATATCGAGGCGAATAACTCCACACTGGCTGAAAAGATCCGCAGGCTGATGTTCGTATTCGACGACCTGGGTGCAGTCGACGACAGGAGCATCCAGGCCCTGCTGAAGGAGATAACGACCGACGACTTGGGAATTGCCCTTAAGACGGCGGGCGAGGAGGTAAAACAGGCATTTATCCGGAACATGTCCCAGAAGGCGTCGCAGATACTCCTTGAGGAGATGGAGGCTAAAGGCCCGATGCGCCGGAGCGATGTGGAGAAGGTGCAGCAGAACATAATAAAAATAGCGCGCAACCTCGAAGCGGAAGGGAAGATCATACTCGGAAAGGGAGGCGAAGAGGTTGCATACTGAGGGTTTGCTTAAAAAACAGGAAATGCCTGAAGCGTCCGTGTCCTGCTGCCAGGCGCTGGTCCGCGACCTCCGGCCGGAAGACAGGGACAAGGAAGATGCCATTAAGGCTAGAAAGAAAGACGAGTATCAGAGGGCGTACGAGAAGGGCGAGAAGGAAGGTTATGAAGCCGGCATGCAAAAGGCAATGGCAATCGCCGGGAAGCTCTCCGAGACGCTGAAGGCGATCAGGGGCTCGATGCCGGAGCTTCTTAAGTCTCATGCGAAGGATATAATAGACCTCTCCTTCGCCATAGCGGGAAAAATAACCGGGCGCGAGATAGCGGTTAACAAGGACGCGCTGGTCGCGTCCGTCAAGGAGGCGGCGAGGGCCGCATCCGAAACCGGGCTGGTGCATATCCGTGTTAACCCCGAGGACCTGGCCTTCCTGGAGGAGCACCGGGATATGATAGAAAACATGAACCCGGGCTTCGCCACGATGTTCGAGGGGGATGCCTCGCTGGAAAAGGGCGGGTGCAGGCTTATCGGCGAGTCCGTCGAGATAGACGCGACGATAAAGACGAGGCTCGACCTGATTTACGGGCAACTGACGGAGGGCATCTCAGTTGAAGACGGCCATTGACTTCGGGCAATTGAGGAAAGGGCTTGATGCCGCGTGCACGGTCAAGGCGCTTGGACTCGTGAGCGACGTGGTGGGGCTGCTGGTTGAGGTGGGCGGCATATCTCCATTTCTTGGGGAGATGTGCCTCACCAGGCTGGCCGACGGGCGGGAATTGCAGCTTGAGGTGGTGGGCTTCAGGAGGAAGAAGGCGCTGATGATGCCTCTCGGGTTCATGGACGGTGTCGCCCCCGGCGCAAGGGTCGAGGCTACCGGTGTCAAGGCGGCGGCCATGGCGGGCCCGCAGCTTAAGGGCAGGGTGGTGGACGGCATGGGCAGGCCTATGGACGGGCTTGGAGAATTGCCCCCGATGGCGCGCATGCCGCTTTCCGGCGGAGATATAAACCCTCTAAGGAGGAAAAGAATAACCGAGCCTTTGGATGTGGGCGTCAGGGCCATCAATGCCCTTATACCCCTGGGCAAGGGACAGCGCATAGGTATAATGGCCGGGAGCGGCGTGGGAAAGAGCGTGCTTTTAGGCATGATGGCAAGGTATACGAAGGCCGGGGTGAGCGTAATCGCACTGATTGGGGAAAGGGGTAGGGAGGTAAGGGAATTCATCGAGAAGGATTTGGGGGCTGAAGGCTTGAGTAAATCGGTCGTAGTGGTAGCGACGTCCGACCAGCCGCCGCTCCTGAGGCTAAGGGCGGCCCACCTTGCCACGACATACGCCGAGTATTTCAGGGACAAAGGGGAGGACGTGCTCCTGATGATGGATTCCGCAACGCGCGTCGCCATGGCCCAGAGGGAGGTAGGCCTTGCGGCCGGCGAGCCGCCGACCACAAAAGGATACACGCCCTCGGTCTTCGCGCTCCTGCCGAAGCTCCTGGAGAGGGCGGGCAACTCCGAGGCCTCCGGGAGCATAACGGGCATATATACCGTGCTTGTGGAAGGCGACGACATGAACGACCCGGTCGGAGACACCATGAGGTCGCTCCTGGACGGGCATATAGTGCTCTCCCGCGACCTGGCATCCCGCGGGCATTACCCGGCGATAGACCTCCGCCACAGCGTGAGCAGGCTTATGAACGACATCGCCGGCAGAAAACAGCTCGAGGCGGCAGGGAGGTTCCTGGAGGTGCTCTCCGAATACGCACAGGCGGAGGACCTAATAAACATCGGCGCCTATAAGCGCGGGAGCAACCCGAAAATAGACCTGGCTATCGATATGAAAGAGAAGATGGACACGTTCCTTAGGCAGCGGCTCGAACAGAGGTCCGGGTATCCGGAAAGCCTCAGGGAACTCCACACCCTTTTCGACAAGGAGGCTCAGGGTAAAAATGAGCAGAGGACTTGAAAGAGTAGAGGAATACACGGGGCAGATGCTCCGCCAGAGGATGCAATACCTGGGGAGCTCGTATTCGGCTTATATGAAGGAGAAAGAGCGGCTGGAGGACCTGAAGGACCAGGAGAGGAGCAACATCATGACGATATCCAGCATGGAGAAAAAGGGCGCCTGCGCAGGCGACCTCAAGCATTTATATGCCCACGCGGGATACCTGCGGGAGAGGATAAGCCTCCAGGACACCCTGGTCGAAAAGGCGCTCAAGGACTTCGAGGAAGAGAAGGAAAAAGCCCTGGAGGCCTCGAGGGAGAACAAAATAATAAAGAAAGCGGTCGCCGTCAGGAAGATGAAGACGCGCCTGAAGGCGGAGGTGAGAGAGCAGAAAGAGACCGACGAGGCTGCAGCCGGTATTTTCAGGAAATTCAAAACAACCGTGCAGGCGTAAAATGGCCTTTCAGGAGATTACGATGCCTTCCAATAACTCCGCGCAGGCCGTTGCGGAAGCCCCCAATCAGGGAGGCGCCGGACGGGGCGAGGGCCCATTTTTTGAGGAGCTCATGGCAGGCCTTTATGGGGGTTTTGGCCTGAAAAACGCCGCACAGCCGCAGGTAAAGGCCGCCACGACTCAGATGGAAGCGCCTGTTCTTCCGGATGAGGCGTCCGCTCCTAATGCGGCGGCTCCCGATATAAAGGGTGAGGCGTATATCCTGCCGGATGGGGGCAGGGATTTTGCGCGTGTCCCTGGAAAAAAGAACGAGAAAAAGGCAAAGGGAAAAGGCACGCTGGCCCCTAAATTGCCGGCACCAAAAGGAGATGATAAAGACACCCAGGGCGAAATAACCGGACCATTATCCCCAAGCGGGGCTACGGGTCTTTTAAAACAGCCGGATACCAATACCAGTGTAAATTCCAATGCGAACTGGGAACCGGCAAGTCCTATTCCCGGCATTCCCCTGGATGAGCAGAGCGGAACTTCCTACACGATTCCCGTGACCGATGACGTTTCTTGGGTGACAGGCAGCAACGCGCCGCTGGCGATGCCCTGAATGGTTTGGCCATTCCGCAGGCGCACGGTGACGGCGCGGTAAGAAGGAGGCGCGCCGGCTCCACG
>JBEKYB010000042.1:0-9216 GCA_049511435.1 Nitrospirota bacterium
GATATGCCATCCATATTCGGCATGTTGAGGTCGCATATTATGAGGTCGACCTCCGAGCCGCTCAGTTTCTCCATGGCATCCATGCCGTCTTCCGCCTCCTCGATGTTCTCGAAGCCTATCTGCTTGAGGATGTTCCTCACAATCCGCCTCATGGTGGAAAAATCGTCCACCACGAGGATCTTCATCTTTTTGTCCACCATGGCTATTCTCCGCTGCAGGCCTTCCTGTAATAGACGCATTCCCCGTGTTTTTCCGGGACGAAGTGCGTACCGCCTTCTTTTAAGTACTCGGACGGGCCGAGGACAAGGCATCCGTCCGGGACGAGACTTTTGTAAAAGCTGGCCGCAATCCTCTCGCGGGCATCTTCCGAGAAATAGATGAAGACGTTCTTGCAGAAAATCGCGTTTATGTTCCGGTGCCTGTCCATGTCTGCGGGGCTGCTGATGTTAGTCTTATCGAACTTCACGAAAGCCCGCGCCTCGTTTTTTATAAGGAAGGCTTCGTCTTTTCTTACGAAGAACCTCTCAAGGTAGCCCTTTGGCATCCTCCTTACGGCATACTGGCTGAAGAGGCCCATCCTCGCCTTGTTGATGCATTCGCGGCTTATGTCCGCGCCAGTTATTTCGAACTGGAACGGGGTTATCGACGGGATCGCGTTCATTGCGATAAGCGCAAGGGTATACGGCTCCTCGCCCGTGCTGCAACCCGCGCAAAGGCACCTGAATTTCTTCCCGGCCGATGCCTCCCGCCTTATTATCGGTATGAGTGTGCTTTCGTAAAACCTAAGCTGGGATTTGTCCCTGAAAAAAAAAGTCTCGTTGACCGTCATGAGCTCAAGGAACTTTTCCTGCTCCGGCAGGTCGCCGCTCTTTGAGATGTAATAGAAATATTCCTCGAAGCTCCGGAAGCCAAGCCCGGAGATATGCCCCCAGAGCCTTGCCTCGAATATCGCCCTCTTACCAGACGCCAGGACAATACCCGTCCTCTCCTGCACGTAATCGCGGAAGAGGACATACGTGCTCATGTTAAGCTCCGGTTCGTTTGCAGTGGCCGCCAGCAAGTTCATCTCCTAAGAAGGGACATGATGTTAAAGGTTTTATCGGCATGCCGCTCCCGCCTCTTGAGCGTTTTTTAGGCGAACCCCGCCTCGCCTATGCTCTGGACCCTTACATTGCCCGCGATTTCATTGTGCGAGAGGACGGGCAGGTTCGGAAAATGCCTCTCTATCACGCGCCTCAGGCATCCCCTCGCCTTCGAGCCGCACAATACCACCGGTGTCGTATCCGGGTCTACGTTCCGCCTGAGCGCCGCCCCTATCGAGTCCAGGAATGTCTGCACCGCGGAAGGCTCTAGGGACGCGCCTCCTCCGTTTGACTTCCTAAACGCGTTCCAGATGTCCTCTTCCGCATCGGTACCGACCGTTATGACCTTGAGCATGTTCTCGCGGGAGACGTACTGGCCCGTTATCGACCTGCCCAGGGCCTGCCTGACGAATTCGGTCAGCGTCTCCGCGTCCTTAACGGACGGAGCGAATTCGGCCAGGGTCTCAAGTATCGTGAGGAAGTCCCTGATCGAAACCCGTTCGCGGAGCAGGTTCTGGAGCACCTTCTGCAGCAGGCCCACGCCCACAACCTCGGGCACCAGTTCCTCTACGACTTTCGGATGGGTCTCCGAAAGCCCGTCCAGCAGGGCGCGGGTCTCGCGCCTCCCCATAAGCTCGTAAGCATGGGCCCTTATGGTCTCTCCCAGGTGAGTGACAACTACCGTGACCGGGTCCACCACCGTGTACCCAAGGAGCTTCGCCTTCTCCTTCGACTCGGGCCCTATCCACACCGACGGGAGGCCGAACGCCGGGTCCTTCGCCGGTATGCCCTTCAGGCTGCCGTCGGCAGTGCCGGGGTCGAGCGCCATAAGTTTTGACGGGAGCGCCTCGTCCTTTGCTATCTCGTTTCCCTTAAGGAGCACCCTGTATGCGTTCGGCTTGAGCTGCAGGTTGTCCCTCACGTGTATCGGCGGCAGTATGATGCCAAGCTCCAGCGCCAGCTGTTTGCGGAGGGCTTTTATCCTGGCCTGAAGCTCGCCCCCTTTCGTTGCGTCCGCAAGGGAAATGAGCCCGTAGCCGACCTCCATCGACAGGGGGTCCAGCCTGAGGAGGCTCTCTATTCTCTCGGGCTCGGCCTTCGCCGGCGTTTCCGGCAGCGCAGGTGCGGCTTCCAGCTCCTTTTCCCGTTTCCTTATTATCCTTGCAGCGGCAATGCCCGCAGACCCAAGCAGCAGAAACGGCAGGTGTGGCAGGCCGGGCACGAGCCCGAAAAGAAGAATCATGCCCGATGCCGAGAGTATGGCCTTGGGGTTCACGAATACCTCGCGGACGATGCTTTCGCCAAGGTTAGCCTCTCCCATCGCACGGGTCATTATTAGCCCGGCCGCGGTCGAGGTTATGAGGGCGGGTATCTGGGCCGCCAGGCCGTCGCCTATGGTCAAGATGGTGTAAGTCTTGAGTGCGTCCATGAACGCCATGTGGTTCTGCAGGACTCCTATGAAGAAACCGCCGATGATGTTTATGAAGGTAATCGCAAGCCCGGCGACGGCGTCCCCCCTGATGAACTTGCTCGCGCCGTCCATGGCGCCGTAGAAATCCGCCTCGCTCCCTATATCCTTCCGCCTCTGCCTGGCCTCGTTCTCGTTTATGAGTCCGGCGTTCAGGTCCGCGTCAATGCTCATCTGCTTGCCGGGCATTGCATCCAGCGTGAACCGCGCGGAGACCTCCGCTATCCTGCCCGCGCCCTTGGTTATGACCACGAAATTTATAAGCACCAGGATGAGAAAAACGATGAGTCCGACGGCGAAGTTGCCGCCTACCACGAAGCTGCCAAAGGACATGATAACGTGGCCCGCCGCACCGAGGCCCTCGTTGCCGTGCAGGAGTATGAGCCTTGTCGAAGCCACGTTCAAAGACAGCCTGAACAGTGTGACGATGAGAAGCAGCGACGGCAGGACGGAGAACTTGAGCGGTTTTGCGGTATACACGGCGACCATCAGGATTAGCAGAGCCGAACCGATGCTGACGGTGAGGAAGATATCGAGCAGGAACGGGTGGAGCGGCAGCACCATCAGGCACATTATTCCCACGACCCCAACCGCCATCATCACGTCCGCGTTTTTCAGCGCCTTCGCGGAAAACACTTTGTCCTCAGCCGCGCTCATATGCCCTCCCTTTCCCGTGCGATTTTTTCTTGTCGAGCATGTAGACGTAACGCAGCACTTCCGCCACCGCCTGGTATAGCTCCACGGGTATCTCCTTACCTATTTTCACCTTCTTGAAAAGCGCCCGCGCGAGAGGCTTATCCTCTACGATGGCGACTCCCGCCTTGACCGCCTCTTCCTTTATCCTTTCCGCCACGCTCCCGGCGCCTTTCGCCGTCACGACCGGTGCGTTCATGCCGAATTTGTATTTGAGGGCAACGGCGACGTGGGTCGGGTTCGTCACGACCAGGTTCGACTTCGGGACGTCCGCCATCATCCTCCTCTTTGCCGCCTCGCGCTGGATCGCCCTCTGCCGCCCCTTGACCATGGGGTCGCCATCGGTATTCCTCATCTCCTGCTTCAGCTCCGACTTGGTCATGCGCATCTTCTTCTCCTGCTCCCACCTCTGGTGCAGGTAGTCGATGCCTGCGACGACGCCCACGGCCACTGCGGAAAGACCTATCATCCGTCGGGTCGATTGCAGCCACGCCTCTGCGGCTTCCGAAGGCCTGTAGTAGAAGAGGTGTACCATAACCGGCACGGTCTTCCTGAGCGTGAGTACGACTATCAAGGCCACCGCCGCCAGCTTGACCAGCGACTTGACGAACTCCAGGACCGACCTAAGCGAGAATATCCTCTCAAAACCCTGTACGGGGTCTATACGGGATATGTCCGGGGAGAGGGCCTCGGATGACACGGCCAGCCCGGCCATCGCCACGCCGGATAACGTCGCCGCCCCAAGGAATGCAACGAGGGCCGGCCCCGCGATTGAGGCGAACTCGGTAGCGGTCCTGCGCAGCAGGACGTATAGGAAGTCCGCCGTGAAATCAGGCCGTCCGGCATAGGAAAAGGCCTCCGCCATGACGGATTTTATCCGAGATGAGGCGAAGCCGGTCCCTATGCTCATGAGGTAGCAGCCGGCAAGCAGAGCCGCGAAAATAACGTCCCGGCTCTTCGCTACCTGGCCTTTTTTCCTCGCCTCTTCTTTTTTCTTAGGGGTGGCTTTTTCGGTGCGCTCGAGGCCTTCTCCCGGCATATCCTCTACTCCAGCGCCCTAAGGACGGCGTCAATCCCTTCCCAGGACATCGAAAAGCCCTTCCCGAACATCTCCCCCATTAACGGGAGACAGGATATAATCACTATAAAGCCGACAATTATCGTCACGGGCATACTGACGATAAATATGTTCATCTGGGGGAACAGGCGGGACAACACGCCGTGCCCCAGGTTTACGAGGAACATGACGGCCATGACGGGCGCCGCTATGACGACGCCCAGGACTATGGCCTTGGCCGAATAGGTCACGAGGATTGGGCCAAGCGCCTCCGACCAATGGATGCCGCCGGGCGGGATGGCCCTGAAGCTCCTGACAAGGGCGCCTATAAGCATGTAGTGTCCGTCCGTAAGGAGCAGGAAAAGCACGGCCGCAAGCTGGTAGAACTGCCCGAATGCCGAATCCTGAGATTCACTCCCGGGGTCGAACAGCGTGACGATGCCGAAACCGAGCTGGAGGCCGGTGATTTGTCCGGCCAGACCGAAGCCGGAAAAGACGAGCTGGACCATGAATCCCAGAAGGAGCCCAAGGAGGGCCTCGCCGATTATGCATGTTACGAGGGCGGATGTCCCTGTTTCCGCGCTCAGCCCGCCTCCGCCCACAACCGGCGCGAGCGCGGCGGTCAGCGTCAGGGCCAACAGTACCGTAAACGTCGCGGGGAGCCGTTTGCCCCCGAATATTGGAGCAATCCCGAAGAACCCCAGCAACCGGACAAAAACCGGGGCCAGCCCTATGAACTTGTCAACAAAAGGCATGGCCCCTTATCCGCCCGCCGCCATCGGGATACCGAGTATGATACCCCTCGTGAAATCGCACATCACCTGGAGCATCCAGGGGAAAAAGATCAAAAGGGCGACTATTACCGCGACTATTTTGGGTATGAAAGAGATGGTAGCGTCGTTTATCTGCGTTACCGCCTGGAATATGCTGACCATGAAGCCGACCGTGAGGCTGATTATAAGCACCGGGGCCGAAACGAGAAGGGCGGTCTTCATTGCCCTTACAATCAGGTCGTAATAGAATAAATTGGCCATAATGCCTTTATTTGAAACTGTTTATCAGAGAGCCGACTATCAGCGACCACCCGTCCACCAGGACGAATAGCATGAGCTTGAAGGGCAGCGAAACCGTCGCAGGCGGGAGCATCATCATGCCCATCGACATAAGCACGGAAGCGACTATGAGGTCCAGCACCAGGAACGGCAGGTAAATCATGAAGCCCATCTGGAAGGATGTCTTAAGCTCGCTGACCATGAAGGAAGACGCGGCGACCTGCATTGGTATCTCCTCGGGACCGGAAACCCTGCCGGAGCCGGAGGCCCTCATGAAAAGGTCCAGGTCCTTCTCCCTCGTCTGTTTCAACATGAACCTCTTAAGCGGCGCGGCCGCCTTGTCATACGCCGACTCAAGTGTAATACTGCCAGCCATGTAAGGGTCCCACGCGTCCTTTCTTATCTGGGATATTACAGGGGACATGATGAAGAGCGTGAGGAACAGGGCCAGTCCGATGAGCACCTGGTTCGGCGGCGTCTGGGCCGTCCCAAGCGCCTGCCTCACGAACGAAAGCACCACCACCATCCTTATAAAGGAGGTGAACATTATAAGTATGGCGGGCGCCAGTGAGAGCACTGTCATGAGGACCACGACTTGCATCGCCGAGGACACCTGCCCGGGGCCGGATGCCTTGCCGAGGGTGAGGCTTATGGCAGGGGCAGGAAAAGACGACGCCTCCGCCGCCGTAGCGGCTATAAGAAATAGCGCCGTAAATATGGTCCGCGACCAGATAGCCTTCACATAGTCCTCAGCATCTTTATTTTTTCGAGTATGGAAGCCTCTCTTTCGCGCAAAACCGGCGCATCTTCGGGCGGGGCCGGTTTATCCAAGGCTTCCCGGAACGAGCCTTCAGGCGGTCTTTTTCTGGGTCTGCCTCGCCTTTTTGGCAGTTCCGGCGCGGCAACCGGCTTCTCGTCCGGCGCTCCCGCCTTCTCTACATTCCCGTCAAGGCTTGCCAGGAAGCTGAGCTTGCCGTCGGACAGGGCCAGGAGCATATTCCGACCCATGGCGTCCACCAGTATCAGGCTGCTCTTAAGGCCCACCGGCACCGTTGAGACTATATTTAGCGGGCCTTCTTCCCCGGCTCGGGTGATTTTCCCCGGCGCATATTTTTTCAGTAGCCTGTAGCTTATGTACATGGCGGCGCCGACGGCGGCAAGGCTTATAATGACCCTTGCCACGGGGAACCCGGGGGCTCCGCCCGTATCCCGGGCCGTCTGCGGGACGAAACTCGCAATGGGTGGCGAGGCGGCCTTTTCAAGACCTCCGGCCCATGCCGGGCGGGAGCATAAAAGGAAAATGACGGCAAAAGCAGCTATAAGGTATTTTTTTCTCAATTTATAACTCCTTATCACTCCACCCTCTTTATCCGCTCCATTTCGCTGATGATGTCGGTCAGCCTTATCCCGAGCTTGTCGTTTATCTGAACAACCTCTCCTTTTGCGATGAGCCTGTCATTTACTAGTACCTCCATCGGCTCCCCGGCAATCTTGTCTAGCTCGATGACCGACCCGTGCGAGAGGTGCAGGAGCTCCCCGACCAGGACCTTTGCCCGGCCGAGTTCCACCGACAGCCGGACGGGGATGTCCATTATGAAGTCCATTCCCTGGGGCTTTCCGGTCTTGGGGGCGGCGCGCATCTCGCCGAAGGACACGGCCGGAGCGCCCTGGATGCCGCCGCTTTTCTCCTCCCCGCCTCCTTGGAGTTCCTTGTCCTCGCTTTCCATGTTCAGGGTTCGCTCCTTTTCAGAAAACCTGTTATCTTTACGGCCTGGTTGCCGTTGAACGCACCCGGAGTCCCCAGGAACTTCGGCAGGCCCTCCACCCTCACCTCCAGGGGCGAGTCGGGCTTTTTATTCAGTTTCAATACGTCCCCCGGTTGAAGACCCATAAGCTCGCCCATCGTCAGCGTAACGACGCCGAGCTCCGCCGAGACGTCTACCTCGCACTCCGATACCTTTCCCTCCAGATAGCTCCGCCACCTGCCGGAACTCCCCGGCTGCATGTCCGAAAAACCCTCGAAGAGGGCCTCGCTGATGGGCTCGAGCGATGCATAGGACAGGCAGACGAACATCCTTCCGGTCTTGTCGTCGATTTCGACCTTGAACTCCTGGGCTATCATCGTCTCTGACTGCGAGACTATCGCGGCGGAGCGCGGGTTTATCTCCGACCGGACGTATTTGCAGCTCACCTGATGTACGCTCCTCCACGCAGCCTCGTAGTCTTTCAGGAGCAGCCTTACCGTTTTGCCGATTACTTTCTGCTCTATCTGGGTAAACTCCCTGCCCTCCACCTTCGCGTGGAAACCGGGGGAGCCGCCGAAGAAACAGTTGACCAGCGAGAACACAAGGTTCGCTTCGATTACAAAAAGGGCATGCCCCTCTAGCGGCTCCATGCTGAAGACGTTCAGGTTCGTGGGCACCTCGAGCGAATTGAGGAAGTCTCCGAACCTGGTCACCTCCATGCCGGAGGGCAGCATGTCCACAGTCCTGCCTAGCGTATTCGTGAGGCTAGCCTTCGCGGCCCTGGCGAACTTCTCTCCCAGAATCTCTATGCCCGGCATCCTCCCGCGGATGACCCGCTTCTGCGAGAGCAGGTCGTAAGCCCGCGCCCCGCTCCCGGACGGCTCTTCGGCGGGTTTAGGGGTTTCTCCGCCCAGAAGGGCGTCTATGTCGTCTTGCGACATCCTGTCCATGTTATTGCGCTATGAACTCCGTGAAATAGACCTTTATGACGCCCTTCTTTTTCAGGACCCCGTCCACCATTTCCGCGATTTCGTTTTTCAGCCTAATCTTCCCGTCAAGCCTCATCATGCCCTCGTAGTACTTGCAGGAGAGCAGCATCAGCAGGCCGTCCCTGACCTTCTGTATCTCCTTTTCCACGACGGCCTTGTCCTTTTCGTCCGCCAGCTCAAGACCGATGGTAACCCTCAGGTACCTGGTCTCGTGGTCCGCCAGGTTGACCACTATGGGGTCAAGCATCAAGTTCACGGAGCCCCTGCTCTCTTCGGGCTTTTCCTTTTGTTTCGAGCACCCCAGGGATAAGGGCATCGCAAGTGACACCGCCAGCAGAAAAATAAACGCCGTTCTTCCCATGCCTGCATTACCTCTTCAAGTTGACTGCGTGGTTTATTACGCCGACTATGACCGATTGCCTTAGGCTCAGGCTGATTGCTTCAGGTTGACAACGTCGCTCAGCATCTGGTCTACCGTGGTTATTATCTTGGAGTTCGCCTGGAAACCCCTCTCGTAGGTGATAAGGTTCACGAACTCCGATGCCAGGTCCGTGTTTGACAGCTCGAGGGAGTCCGCGTTGATCGACCCCAGCCCGGATTTCCCCGGCTGGCCGACCAGCGGCTGACCGGAGGATGTCGACTCCTGGTAAATCCCTCCGCTCTCTTTTGTCAGGCCGGTGGGATTGGGGAAGTTCGCCAGGGCAAGGACGGCCATGTTCTGCGTCTGTCCGTTCGTGAAAGAGCCTACTACCGTGCCCGAGGAGTTTATCGACACGCTTTCCAGCGACCCGGCCGCGTACCCGTCCTGTCCCTGGAAGGTGGTCGCGGAGTCCGAGCCGAACTGGGTCGACCCTTTGTAGCCGGTCCCGCCGGACGCTATGTCGTCTCCGAAATCGAAGGATATACTTTGCCCCTGGGCCGCCCCGCCGGAGAAATTAAACGCGTCCGAGGTGGTGGTGACGCTTTGAAGCGCGCCGTTGCTGTTGAACGGCACGGGGATCGCGCGGCACGCATCCGCCGTAACGCCGCGGCGTTCGGCGTCCCCGACCTCGAGATCGTGGAAGATGCCGCACCGGCCGCGCTCGCGGGGCTGCCGACACCCGACGCCATTTTCATCGGCGGCGGCGTGA
>JBEKYB010000043.1:0-9127 GCA_049511435.1 Nitrospirota bacterium
GGAAGGGTTCTGGGCCGATGCCGCAATGGATATCACTTGGTATAAGGACTGGGACACGGTGTTGGATGGTTCAACCCCGCCATTTTACCGGTGGTTTTCAGGCGGACTAATGAACACCTGCTATAACTGCCTGGACCGGCATGTCGAAAACGGCCGCGCGGACCAGGTCGCGCTCATCTACGACAGCCCCGTCACAAACCATATCGAGAAGTTCACTTACTCCGAACTCCTGGACAAGGTCGCCCAGTTCGCGGGCGCGCTGCACGGCCTCGGAGTAGGCAAGGGCGATACCGTGATTGTCTACATGCCGATGGTGCCGGAGGCCGTCGTGGCGATGCTGGCCTGCGCGCGGCTGGGGGCGGTCCATTCGGTCGTATTCGGAGGCTTCGCGCCGCACGAGCTTGCCATACGCATAGATGACGCAAAGCCGAAGGTGATAGTGGCCGCCTCCGGCGCGCTTGAGGTGAAGCGTCTTATCGAGTACTCGCCGCTTCTTAACAAGGCCATCGACCTGGCGTCCCATAAGCCGGAGAAGTGCATCATCTTCCAGCGCTCGATAGTAAAGGCCCCCCTGAAGAAAGGGCGCGACCTGGACTGGCACGACCTGGTCAGGGATGCCCGGCCCGTCGGCTGCACGCCGGTCGAGGCGACGGACCCGCTCTACATACTGTATACATCCGGCACGACCGGCAAGCCCAAGGGCGTCGTCAGGGACAACGGCGGACACGCGGTTTCTCTGCGCTGGAGCATGGAGAACGTCTACGACACCCATCCAGGCGAGACCTTCTGGGCAGCGTCCGACGTGGGCTGGGTAGTAGGCCATTCCTACATCGTTTACGCGCCTCTGCTCACAGGCTGCACCACCGTGCTCTACGAGGGGAAGTCCATCGGCACACCTGACGCTGGGGCGTTCTGGCGCGTCATAGCGCAGCACGGCGTCAAGACCCTCCTTACCGCGCCCACCGCGTTCCGCGCGATAAAGAAGGAGGACCCCGAGGGCAAGTTCCTTGAAAAGTACAACATGAAGGGTTTCAAGTATCTTTTCCTTGCAGGAGAGCACCTCGATACGGACACCTTCTACTGGGCGAGCGACCTGCTCGGTGTGCCGGTTGTGGACCATTGGTGGCAAACCGAAACCGGCTGGGCCATCGCAGCCGGGTGCATGGGCGTCGAGCAGTTCCCTTTAAAGCCGGGCTCGGCGTCTCAGG
This sequence comes from Nitrospirota bacterium, assembly GCA_049511435.1. GTDB lineage: Bacteria > Nitrospirota > JACRHJ01 > JACRHJ01 > JACRHJ01 > JBEKYB01. The sequence continues at coordinate 1,209 of JBEKYB010000043.1, forward strand.
CCGTCCCGGGCTACAACGTCCGGGTTCTGGACGACCACGGCAACGAGCTCGCACCGGACAAGGAAGGGCTCGTGGTAATCGGGCTCCCGCTGCCCCCGGGGACCCTGCCGACGCTATGGAAGAACGACGAAGGATTTGCACGGTCCTACACGGAACGGTTCAAGGGCTGGTACCTGACAAACGACAGCGGGTACGTGGACGGGCACGGCTACCTATACGTCATGGGCCGCGTGGACGACATCATCAACGTCGCGGGTCACCGCCTTTCGACCGGCGCGATCGAGGAGGTGTTATCCCAGCACACGGACGTGGCTGAGTGCGCGGTGTTCGGGGTGGCCAACCAGTTGAAGGGCCAGCTGCCCTTCGGGCTCGCCGTCTTAAAAGCCGGCGTAGACCGCGACCACGAGCAGATAAAAAAAGACCTGGTGCAGATGGTGAGAGACGAGATAGGGCCGGTCGCCTGCTTCCGCGACGTGGCTGTGGTCAAGCGGCTGCCCAAGACGCGCTCCGGCAAGATATTGCGCGGCACGCTGAGGAAGATCGCGGACGGGGTGGAGTACGTGGTCCCTTCGACCATCGATGACCCGGAAACCCTGGAAGAGATCAAGGCCTCGCTGGCAAAGGTGGGGCAGATGAAACACCGCCTTCACGACGATGAGTTATACGAAACCGAAGAGCGGATAATAACAATGTGCGAGGCGGTCTTGACCGACGTAAAGAACAAAGATGCGCGGCTGCTCCATGAATTCGGCGAGCTGTTCGAGAGCTATAAGAAGGTATATAAACAGCTCCGGCAGATGGCCCGGCTTGTAGACCCTGGCAGGACTACCGACCGCACGCAGTAACCGGTTGGCCGATTAACAAAAAGATTATATACCACAATATCGTCTAATTGGACAAGCCGTGGATAGCCTTGTCTCGCCCTTCCGGGACAAGAAGCGCCCCGGAGGCGAAGGAGTATATTGCCACGGGCGCCAGAATAAAAAAGAATGACACGCAAATTTCGAGCGCCGTCGGGAAATAGGTCACGCCGGGCTGATTCCTCCAGCCTATAATGGCCACGCCGAGCCTGTTCATGACGACCCCGAGCGTCACAAGAGCTGAGGCTGTTAAAAGCCCCGTGGGGTTTTCCCTCACATTCTTGAAGGTTATCAATATGGCGGGCGCAAGGAACCCGACAGAAATCTCCACTATGAACCAGCCGGTGCCGGCTCCGCCCGAGACGGATAACGCGCCCCTTGCCGCCATGTCCGCAATCCGGAGCACTACATAGGCCACCAGGAAGATGGACATTATCCTGCCTAACTGGCCCATCAAGGCGTTATCGAACGGGCGCCTCCCGGCCTTGTCGCTTATGTACGCCTCTACTATTACCACAGCCAGTCCCCCGGCCACCGCCGAGAGAAAGAACAACACCGGGAGCCAGGGGGAATACCAAAGCGGCGTAATCCTGTGAGGGCTTACGAGGTACAACGCCCCCAGCGTGGACTGGTATATTACCGCAATGACGGCGCTCACCACTATCACGAGTCCCCGGATGGACTTAAGGAACCCCACCAGGCCCTCGTACCTGCCCGGCCCGACGTACTCCGGAAGCGCCTCGCAGATTAAAGCCCCCGTGTACACCACTTCGCACAGAAACGCCAGGAACATTATGGAGCGGATGTTGGGCGTCAAGACTATGCGCCAGATATCTATCGGGCTGCCGACGTCGTACAGGAGCGCCCCAAGCACGAACGTGTGCGCTATCAGCCCCATCAGGAGCACTGGCCGGACGACGGGCTCGAATCGCTTAAGCCCGAAAACGTATGCCATTGCGGCTACGACGGTTGCTCCCGCGGCGAGGGCCGCGCAGGCAAGGATGTTAAACGCCTTGATCAGGCCCCAGGGCTGCGAGTCGGAAAGATCCGAGACTGCGCCCAGGCCCCAGAAAAGCCTGTAGAACAAAACAAGGACGCCCAATAACAAAAGGAGCGAAACAATCTTATGTTCATCTATGAATCTTTTCATCTCGTCCGCCCTCGCCGTTTGTATTGACAGTTTCCTTCCTGCGGGATATGAAGTAGAACCCGGCCATCAACAGGGCGACGCCCATGCCAACGGCCGGGGTCTTGCCCAGGGCATCCCACGCATACGTGCTGTACCTGCCCTTTTTGAGGTCATCCCGCAGGTAGAGGTTTTTGAAATCCGTATCCGAGATATAAAGCCAGGAGGTACCGCCCGCCTCTTCCTTGCCGTAGATGTAGTTCACGTACCGCTCCGGCCTGGAAGCGATCCTGCCCTCCGCGAGCCTCAACACGTCCTCAGTCGGGCCGAACGTGAGCGCGCCCGACGGGCAGCTCTTTGTGCAGGCGGGCTCGATTCCGTTATTGATTCTGTCGGCGCAGAATGTGCATTTTCTTATGGAAGGGACCGCTTTGCCCCACTCGAAAGTAGGCACGCTGAAGGGGCAGGCCAGCATGCAGTAGCGGCAGCCTATGCAGTTCTTCCGGTGGTACTCGACTGGCCCGAGCCGGTTTTTCGTCAACGCCCCGCAGGGGCAAGCCGCGACGCAGGCTGGGTCGGCGCAGTGCATGCACTGCTGCTTCGTAAAATGCCACTCCACGCCCCGGTCAGCCAGCCCTTCCTTGAACTTCACGACGGTGTAGGTGGATGCGTCCATGTACCGGGGGTTGGCCAGAGTCTCGCCGAGGGTCGTACTTTCGCCGGGCCTGTCGTTCCAGTTCTTGCAGGACACCTGGCAGCCCATGCACCCTATGCATTTCGTGACGTCAACTAGCACTGAATATGCCATATTCCCTCGCTTTACGCCTTGACGATGTCGCACATGAAGGCCTTGTATTCGGGGATCCTGGTATTGGCATCGCCCACCTTGTGCGTGATCTGGTTGGCTGCGTAGTTCCTGCTCCTGTCCGGCCCGCCGGTTATATAGCCGTTGTATCCGAAATGCCACGGCAGCGCCACGACCTCTACGACCTTCCCGCCCAGGTTGTACGCCTTCAGCCTAGGTGTCACGACCACCCTGGCCGGCACTTCGCCCCTCGGGCTTGTCACCTTGACCCATTCGCCGTACTTTAAACCGCGGGCGGCGGCCAGCTCCTCGCTCATCTCGACGAACATCTCGGGGCTTATCTCAGAGAGCCACGGCAGGTTCCGGGACATGGCTCCCGAAAGCCAGTGCGCCGTCAGGCGCATGGTGGTCGCGATTAAAGGATACTTGCCGTCGCCCGCCGTTACCTTCACGTCCCACAGGTGGCAGGCCGGGTTGACCTGGACGCCGGAGAGCGCGTTCTTGACCGGCGACTCGATGGGCTCGTAATGCTCCGGCAACGGGCCGTCCTTGAGCTTCGCGCCCGCCGCCGCGAATAGGTGCCCGACCCCGGACGGGTTCATTATGAACGGGGCCTTGGCGGATTCTTCCGGCGGTTTTATCGCGTCGGTTTGGAGGTCCTTCCAGCCGAAGTCCGGTACGTCGTTTCTTACCCAGTCCTTCTTCGCCGGGTCCCACGCGACCAGCACCCTCGACGGGTCGTAAGGCCGGCCCGCCGGGTCCATGGAGCAGCGGTTGTAGATTATCCTCCGGTTCACCGGCCAGGAGTAGGAGAAGTTCGGGTACAGGCCCAGGCCAGAAGGGTCCTCCTGGCCCCGCCTCGCCATCATGTTGTCTTTCGCCCCGGGGCCGGGGTACGAGCCGGAGTATATCCAGCAGCCGCAGGCGGTGGTGCCGTCGTCCATGAGCTTGGTGAAGTTCTTGACCTGCGCGCCGGTTGCCGTCTCGTAGCCGTTTACCTCCCTGGCCACCTTGTGCGCGTCGGCCTCGCCGCCGTAGTCCCACGTCATCGCGAGGACAGGGTCCGGGAACGTCCCGCCCGAGGCGTATAGCCTCTTGAGCTCCCTGCCAAGGAGGTTAAGCCACTGCAGGTCGGCCCTGGCGTCGCCCGGCGGGTCGACCGCCTTGTAGCGCCACTGTATCCAGCGGCCGCTGTTCGCTATGGAGCCTTCCTTCTCGAAAGAAGCCGCGGCGGGGAACAGGAACACCTCGGTCTGGATGCTTGAAGGGTCCGCGCCCGGCCTCCTCCAGAACACGGAGGTATCTGTCTCCCAGAGGTCAAACGCGGCCATCCATTTTAGCTTGTCTAGGCCCCATGTCACGTTGTTTGAGTCCGAGCAGCCGATGGCCATGTTCGTGCCCCAGAAGATGGCCCCGTCGAGCTCGCCCGCCCGCGCGGCCTCGAAGAGGGGTATCATGCTGTATCCCGCTCCCTTGAACCCCTTCCCTGCCTTGGGCAGGTAGTCGTAGCAGTAGTCATTCTCCTTGGTTGCCTTGTCCCCGTACCATGCCTTCAGCATGCTTATCAAGAACTTCGGTTTGTTGGTCCAGAAGCCCGTCTTGGGCGTCTCCTTGTCCAGGTAGTCCTTAAGCGTCGGGTGGTCCTTCGCCGCTGGCGCCGCCATGTAGCCCGGTATTACATTTGTAAGAACGCCCATGTCGGTCGAGCCCTGGACGTTGGACTCGCCCCTCAAGGCGTTTATCCCGCCGCCCGCCACGCCTATGTTGCCGAGCAGCATCTGGAGCACCGCGTACGCGCGTATGTACTGCACCCCCACGGTGTGCTGCGTAGCGCCCATGGCGTAGAGTATCGTGCCGGCCTTGTCGGGCTTGCCGGTTGTGCAAAAGGCCTCGCATACCCGTATAAAATCCTTGACTGGCACGCCCGTTATCTCGGAGACCTTCTGCGGGGTGTACCGGGAGTAGAAGCTCTTCAGATGCTGGAACACGCACCCGGAGTCCTTCAGGGTCTTGTCCGCCTTTGGCTTATCGCCCTTCATTTCGAAGTTCCATGAGGCGGGGTCGTATGAACGCTTAGCCGCGTCGAAACCGGAGAAGATACCGTCGTCGAAGCCGTAGTCCTTGCCGAGGATGCAGCCCGCGTTGGTGTATTCCTTCACGTATTCTTCCTGGTACAGGTTGTGCTCCAGGGCGTAGTTTATCATGCCGCCCACGAGTGCGATGTCCGTGCCGGGCCTGTGCGCTATGAATATGTCGGCCTTGGCCGCGCTCCTCGTGAACCTGGGGTCGGCTACTATGAGCCTCGCGCCCTTTTCCATAGCCGCCGTTATCCATTTGAAGGCAATCGGGTGGTTCTCGGCGGGATTTGCGCCCAGTATGAAGATGCAGTCCGAGTTTTTGAGGTCGTTCCAGTGGTTGGTCATCGCGCCCCGTCCGAATGACGCGGCAAGGGATGTAACGGTGGAACTGTGGCAAAGCCTTGCCTGGTGCTCGAGGTAGGTGATGCCCAGGGACCGCATGAGCTTGGCTATCAGGTAGCATTCCTCGTCGTCGAGCGACGCCCCGCCGACAGAAGCGACCGTCTCGGTGCGGTTTACGGTTACTCTGTCCTGAGTTTTTATGAAGCTCTTGTCCCTGGAATCCTTGATGCGTTTGGCGAGTTCGGCTATGGCCCAGTCGGCAGGCTTGTCCTCCCACCTGTCCGACCCGGGGGCCCGGTACCTCACGGTCCTGAGCCTGAGCGGGTTGTCGGAGGCTATCTGCTTGACTGCACTGCCCTTGCTGCAGAGCGTGCCGCGGTTGATGGGATGGTTGTAGTCGCCTTCCGTGGCAACCACCTTGCCGTCTTTCACGCTGACGATTATGCCGCACCCGACGGAACAGTACGGGCAGATGGTGGTGGTCTCTTTTGCGTCTTTGGTCTTGAGCGGATCATTTTTCTGGCCGGCTGGATTAGGAGAAACAGCACCGGCAATTGAGAGCGCGCCGCCTGCACCCATGCCCTTCAGAAAATCCCTGCGGGAAACCTTCTTCATAGATGACTCCCCTTTGCGATTATAGCTTCTTGTTTAGCCGTACCGCCGCTTTATTGAGACGTTAACGAGTTAGCGTTTCACCGCCTTTTCTTCATTTTTGGGAAATTACGGACAGGGCCTTAATATTTATCACAATATAAAACTATCCCCTGCAAGAATGCAACTAATTTTTACCCTCGAAGCCTATCAAAGACTGATAAGTGCGTTAACCCATTGAATTTCCAAATAAATCAAATTGAAACAAGAATTACACTAAAGGCAGGACGGGAGTGGTTTTTGGCGGTATAATTAATATATAGGAGAAAGAATAATGAAATATATAACTGCGCTGGTTCCGATGGTGCTGACGGCGCTTTTTGCCGGGCTTGCCATAACCGCCGAGCCGCAGGTAATGGGCGGGCGTCACGGCGTATTTGATTACATATATAACCGATGGTTATTAATCGGGGTGGCGATAACGGTAATCATGCTGATTGCGGTCGTGATCGGCGATATAAGGAATGCGCGGCAAAGGCGAGGGCACTAACGGCCCGAAGTGGCGTTAGTCGGCGCGCAATAACACCACCTTCGGTGTAATCGGAGTCCAGATCTGCTAGGTTACTTCTTTGAGGCGACCTGTATCCTGATTACCGCTTTCTCAAGCGAGATCTGGGCTTCCTCGAACTCTATCTCTTCGGGCTGGCCCTTTAGCCTTGCTTCGGCTCGCGCCTTCTCCTCTTCAGCCCTTCTGAGGTCGATATCCTCCGCGCTCTCGGCCATGTCGGCAAGTATCTCGACGCGGTCCGCGTCGACCTCGGCGTAGCCCCAGGTGACGGCGATATATTTGCGCACGTCGCCCACCCGGTAGCTCAGTTCGCCGATCTTGAGCGCAGTAAGGAACGGGGTATGGCCAGGCAGCACGCCGAATTCGCCCTCGATGCCCGGGCATACGACCTCGTCAACCTCTTCCCGGACCACGCGCCTCTCCGGTGTGACTATATCTAGTCTGAGCTTATCCATCCGCTACACCTTCACGCCAAGCTTCTCGGCTTTCTCAAGAACCCCGTCTATGCCGCCGACCATGAAGAAGGCCTGCTCGGGGATATGGTCATAGTCGCCGTTTACCAGGCCTTTGAAGCCCTTGAGGGTGTCCTCCAGGCGCACGTACTGGCCCGGCGTGCCCGTGAACGCCTCCGCCACGAAGAAGGGCTGCGACAGGAACCTCTGGATCTTCCTGGCGCGGTTGACGACGAGCTTGTCGTCCTCGGACAGCTCCTCCATACCCAGGATGGCAATGATGTCCTGGAGTTCTTTATACCTCTGTAGAACTGCCTGGACCCTCCTGGCTATGGCATAGTGCTCGTCGCCCACGATGCGCGGGTCGAGGATGCGGGAGGTGGAGTCGAGGGGGTCGACCGCGGGGTAGATACCGAGCTCGGCTATCTGCCTTGAGAGGACCGTTGTCGCGTCAAGGTGCGCAAAGGCGGTAGCCGGCGCCGGGTCGGTAAGGTCGTCCGCAGGGACGTATATCGCCTGGACGGAGGTTATCGAGCCCTTCCTGGTGGAGGTGATGCGCTCCTGGAGAGCGCCCATCTCCGTCGAGAGCGTCGGCTGATAGCCGACGGCGGAGGGCATGCGGCCAAGGAGCGCCGAGACCTCGGAGCCCGCCTGCGTGAAACGGAATATGTTGTCTATGAAGAGGAGCACGTCCTGGCCTTCCTCGTCCCTGAAGTATTCGGCCGCCGTCAGCGCGGAGAGGCCGACTCTGAGCCTGGCTCCAGGCGGCTCGTTCATCTGGCCGTAGATGAGCGCGGTCTTGTCGATGACGCCGGACTCCTTCATCTCGAGCCAGAGGTCGTTGCCCTCGCGGGTGCGCTCGCCGACGCCAGCGAAGACCGAGAAGCCGCCGTGTTCCTGAGCGACGTTCCTGATAAGCTCCATGATAAGGACCGTCTTGCCCACGCCTGCGCCGCCGAACAGGCCCGTCTTGCCGCCCTTCGTGTAAGGTGCCAGCATGTCGATAACCTTGAGCCCTGTCACGAACATCTCGGTGGACGTGGACTGGTCCTCGAATGAGGGGGCCGGGCGGTGGATGGGATAGAAGACCTTCGCGT
>JBEKYB010000044.1:0-9108 GCA_049511435.1 Nitrospirota bacterium
CCCGACTATTTTCCCAAAGAACCCATAGTCGGCCGCCTCCACCTCCGGGGACGCCCTCATCCTGAGCCGGACGACCGCGGAATCCACCTTCGGGACCGGGCTGAACGCCTCCCTGGGCACGTGGAACAATATCTCGGCCCCGGCCCAGAGCTGCACCATGACGGAGAGGTAGCCGTACTCCTTGCCCCCGGGCGGGGCGGTTATCCTTTCTGCGACTTCCTTCTGTAGCATCAGGATGAGGTAGTCTATCTTCTCGCGCACTTCGATGAGCCGCGTAATCATCGGGCTGGATATATAATAAGGCAGGTTCGCGACGACCTTCACCTTGCCGATAAGCCGCTCGTACGGGAAAGTAAGGGCATTGCCAAGGATGAGGTCGATGTTTTTAAGGTCGCTAAGCTCGGTCTTCAGCCGATGCAGGAGCCGCTCGTCCAGCTCTATTGCGATGAGATGCTTCGCCCGCTCGGCAAGGCCGCGGGTCATCGCGCCCTGCCCCGGGCCTATCTCGACTACCGTATCCTCGGGGCCGATGTCCGCTTCGTCTATTATCCTGCCGACGATGTTCGGGTCGATTATAAAGTTCTGGCCGAGGGATTTCCTGGCGGGAAGGCGGTGCAAGTTACCTGTCTCCATCTCAGTGTCTTTTCCGTACCGCCATCTGGGCCGCGAGCTTTATCGCCTCGATTAAGCTGTCGGGGTTGGCGATGCCCTTGCCCGCTATGTCGTATGCCGTGCCGTGGTCCACGGACGTCCGGATTATGGGCAGGCCCAGCGTCACGTTGACCGCGTGTCCGAAGGCGAGCATCTTGAGCGGGACCAGCCCCTGGTCGTGGTACATCGCCACCACGATATCGAAATCGCCTCTCTTCGCCTTGAAGAACAGCGAGTCGGCCGGGAGCGGCCCCGTCACGTCAAGCCCGGACATCCTCGCGTCCTCGCAAGCAGGCAGTATATGTCTACTCTCCTCGTCGCCGAAAAGCCCCGACTCCCCGGCGTGCGGGTTAAGACCCGCGACCGCTATCCTAGGGATGTCGATGCCCATCTGCCTGCACGCCTTTTCAGCGAGCCGGATGGAGGAGAGCACCTTTTCTCTGGTGATCAGGCCGGGGACGTCCTTCAGGGCGCAGTGTATGGTGGTAAGCACCACCCTGAGGCCTCCGCCGGTCAGCATCATCCCGTAGTCACTGGCGCCGGTAAGCTCGCCCAGCAGCTCGGTATGTCCCGGCCAGGGATACCCGGCCATTTTCAGGGTCTCTTTGTTGATGGGGGCCGTGGTTATCGCCGCCACCTTGCCGTCAAGCGCGAGCGCGACCGCCTTTTTTATATACGCCACCGACGCATGGCCGGCCGAGGCGCTGGCCTGCCCGACCGTAATTTCACCCGGCTTCACTTTTTTCAGGTCTATCACTTCGAAGGCATCCCCTGCGCTTGTGGCAGGCGTCGTCACGGACGTGAGCCGCGGCTGGGTCCCGCGCGGGAGCGGGCCTTTGGCGTCTTCTAGTACATCCATGTCCCCTATCACTACCGGGACGCAGACGTCCTGCACCGTCTTGACGTTCAGGGCCTTGAGTATTATCTCCGGGCCGACACCGGCCGGGTCGCCCATGGTTAGCGCAATAACCGGCTTGTGGCCGAAATCCAGGTTAAGGGGCATCTTCCTCTCTTTTTACGTCCTCTAATATCTTATAAAGGCCGCATGCGGCAGACTTTGGCACGTTATCCTGGGGCACATCGACCACGCAGGCCTTCAGCGTCCTGCCGGGGAGCCTGAGCGTTATCACGTCCCCGGGCCTGACCTCGCGCCCGGGCTTCGCCGGGACACCGCCGACAAGGACGGAGCCTTGGTCCGAGAGCTCCTTGGCGACCGTCCTTCGCTTTATGAGCCTGCTGGTTTTCAGGAATACGTCGAGCCGCATCTTCGTTACCTGTCTTTCAAGTTTAATATCTAAAGCATGATAAAAGCAAGATAAAACTTGAGTTATTTATTGACAAAAGCCGAAGGTGCGCGCTAAAATTCCGGAATATCTTCCATACCAGGCAGGAGTAATAAATGAAAGAGGAAATATCAAGGATATTCGAGGACTCGGCGAAGCTCAAGCAGCGGTTCGCAAGAGAGAACGCGGAGCTTATCCAGGATGTCGTGGAACTCGTCGCGGCATGCTTCACCCGCGGAAATAAACTCCTTCTATTCGGCAACGGGGGCAGCGCGACGGACGCATCCCACCTGGCGGCGGAGTTCGTGAACCGCTTTCTGCTCGAGCGGCCCGGCCTGCCCGCGATAGCCCTGAACACCGATATGGCCGTCCTGACCAGCATATCGAACGACTACGACTATTCGGAGATATTCGCCAAACAGCTAAAGGCCCTGGGCCAGGAGGGGGACGTGGCCATAGGCATATCCACTTCGGGCAGCTCGCCCAACGTGGTCAAGGCCTTCGCCGCCGCAAAGGATATGGGGATAAAGACGGTCGCCCTGACCGGCAGCAAGAACAAGGGCGGCAAGCTCGCGTCCGTTGCCGACTACGCGTTCATAGTGCCCTCGCCCGATACGCCCCGGGTGCAGGAGGTGCACATCACGCTGGGCCACGTCATCTGCCAGCTCGTGGACGAGCGGCTCTTCGGCAACGGCAGGGGGAAACATTGAAGTTCTCTCCCATCGACACCTCGAAGATAAAGACCTACAGCCTTAAGGACAGGAAGAGTAAGGTTATGGCATCCGCGTCGGCCAGGCCGTTCACTAAAGGCGGCTCGCTTAAGGACTTTATAGGTTCGCTGCCCGATATCCTTGCCGGGGCGGACTTCAAGGCGGTCGTTTCCGCCGTCGCGGACGCAAAACGCAACGATAGACCCGTAATACTCGGCATGGGCGCGCACGTAATCAAGGTGGGGCTCTCCCCCATAGTCATTGACCTGATGGAGCGCGGCATCATCTCACTGGTCGCGATGAACGGCGCGGGCATCGTGCACGACTTCGAGATGGCGTACCAGGGCAAGACCTCCGAAGACGTCGATGCGGAGATAGGCAGCGGCATGTTCGGCATGGCGGAGGAAACCCCGGCCTTTTTGAACCGCGCGGTAAATGACGGCGCGGCAAAGGGCCTGGGCATCGGCGCGTCCGTCGGGAAGGCGATATCGGAGGCCGCACCGAAGTACCAGGAGAAGAGCATACTCGCCGCGGCCTGGAGGCTGAAGACCCCCGCGACCGTGCATGTCGCACTCGGCACTGATATAATACATATGCACCCGTCAGCCGACGGGGCCGCGACAGGTGAAGGCTCCATGCGAGACTTCAAGGCGTTCTGCGGTGCGGTGGCCTCGCTAGAAGGCGGGGTATACATTAACCTCGGCTCCTCGGTCCTCCTGCCGGAGGTGTTCCTGAAGGCCGTCACGCTGGCCAGGAACCTTGGCCGCCCGCTCGAAAAGATAACCACGGTGAACATGGACTTCATACAGGGGTACAGGCCGAACGCAAACGTGGTCAGGCGGCCTGTCGGACGGGGCGGCAAGGGGTATTCCCTCACCGGTCATCACGAGATAATGTTCCCGCTCCTGGCGGCGGCGGTGCTGGAAGAGCTTGGGGAGTAGCGGCATGGGCACCGGCGACGTAAACGGCTCCAATCACTGCTTCCGCTGCGGGAAAGGGTTCCCCGAAGGCGGCCTCAGGTACAGGGTGGACATTCGGGTGTCCGCCGATACGGGCGTGGAGCTTACGGTCGAGGACCTCGACAAGGAGCTGGGCCGCCTGATTAAGGTCATGGAGGGGAAGAGCTCTTCTGAGTTAGAGCGCGAGGTCCATACCGATTTCAAGTTCTACCTCTGCCGCGAGTGCAAGGAGGAGTACCTGAAGGGGCCGGATATCCCGCTCGACCGGTTCTTTTTCGGGGAATAAGTTTTTTGATGTCATTCCCGCGAAAGCGGGAATCCAGCGACTGGGGATTTCAAAATGCCAATTCCAGATTATCAATCACTAATGTTGCCATTACTTAAACTCGCTGGCGATAAAAAAGAGCATTCATTTAACGATGCCGTTGATACTTTTGCTACCCAATTTAAATTAACAGAAGAAGAAAGGAAAACCCTATTGCCAAGCGGGCGATATCCAACATTCGACAGCAGGGTTGGGTGGGCTAAGACTTATTTGACAAAGGCTAAATTACTAGAAATTACGCGTAAAGGGTATTTTCAAATAACTGACCGAGGTATTGATGCCCTTAAAAAGAAACCTGTAAAAATAGATGTTCAGTTTTTAAAGCAATATAAAGAATTTTTAGAATTCCAAAATATAACTAAAATTAATGAGCCTGGGAAAAAAGTAAACGAAAAATCAGCACAACAAACTCCCGAAGAAATACTCGAATCAGCCTTTATTGGGATTAAAAATAAATTAGCGCAAGATTTACTGGAGAAAATTAAGATATGCTCTCCAAAATATTTTGAGCAAATTGTCCTCGACCTATTAATTGCTTTGGGTTATGGCGGCACCAAAAAAGATGCCGCTCAAGTGGTTGGAAAAAGCGGCGATGAAGGTATTGACGGGATTATAAAAGAAGATAAATTAGGATTAGATATTATTTATGTGCAGGCAAAGAGATGGAATGGCAATACAAAGATTAGCCGGGAAACTATACAATCCTTTGTCGGCAGTCTTGAAGGCAAACATGCAAATAAAGGAATTTTTATCACAACCGCCGAATTTGCGCCAACCGCACGAGATTATGTATCAAAAATTCAGAAAAAGATAATTTTAATTGATGGAAATGAATTGTCGCAGTTGATGATTGACTACAATGTCGGAGTTAGTAAAGTTACTTTATATGAAATTAAACAGATAGATTCCGATTATTTCATAGAAGAATAAAAGGATTTTTAAAATGAAACGCAAAATCAAAAACCACGAAGAACTGAAAGATATAGTCTCGGAGGTGCAGGCGGCCGGGAGGAAAGTAGTTTTCACCAACGGCTGTTTCGACATCCTGCACACCGGCCATATACGCTATCTAAATCTCGCGAAGAGCTACGGCGACGTACTTGTCGTCGCGGTGAACTCGGATGCGTCCGTCCGTAAAATAAAAGGGGACAAGCGCCCCATAATGCCGCAGGACGAGCGGGCCGAGATGGTTGCCGCGCTCGGGATGGTGGACTACGTGACCGTGTTCGAGGAGGAGAACCCGCACCGGATAATAAGCGAGCTTCTGCCGGACGTGCTGGTCAAGGGCGGCGACTGGGACATCGACATGATAGTCGGCCGGGACATTGTCGAGGCGTCCGGGGGCAAGGTATACTCCGTCCCGTATATAGAGGGGGCCTCGACGACCGGCATAATAGAGCGTGTGCTGGACAAATACAGGGAGAAATAAAATTGTCCGAGGCGAAGGCCTCTTCCCCGGTGTTCGGCAAGGCGGTCCTTGCGGCCGGGAGAGGCGAAGAAAAAATCAGGATAAGCGGGCTTTGGGGCTCCTCCAAGGCCCTTTTTCTTTGGGAACTGGCATCAACCCGCCAGGAAAGGCCCCTGCTCGTAATCTCCCCCTCGCCGAAGGAGGCGAAGTCCCTGTGCGCGGACTATAACTTCCTCTCTGCCGGGCTGGGCGGGCAAGGCGGCGAGGCGGCCCGGGCCGTTTTTTATCCGCCGTGGGACGTCCTGCCTTACGACGTAATAGAGCCGGATGCGGCCATGGTGGCCGAGCGGTTGAAGGTGCTGAAGGGTGTGTTGGGCGGGACGCTCAAGGTAGTATTTACGACCGTTAACGCATTCATGCAGAGGCTCCCGAAGCCCTCCTTTCTCCTGTCGGAGAAGTCTGTAATCCGCCTGGTTAAGGGAATTGAGCATCCGCTCGAAGCGGTCGTGGAAAGGCTAGTTCTGGCGGGCTATAAAAATAGCCCGATGGTCTATGAACCGGGAGAGTTCTCGGTCCGGGGCGGCATACTGGACGTATATCCTCCCGACATGGACAGCCCCGTCCGCATCGAGTTCTTCGGTGATATGGTGGAGTCCATCCGCACGTTCGACCCTGAAACGCAGCGCTCCATTGCCGAGACTGAAAGCGTCGCCCTGCTGCCCGCGAAAGAGACGGGCGCGGGCGGAGAGACTCTGCCGGCCAGCATTGCGGACTATTTCGGAGGCAAGCCGCTAGTAGTTATAGACGAGCCCGGCAGGGCAATGTCTATTGCCCGCGATTTCGAGGCCAGGATATTCTCCTCGTACGAGGCCTCGAAGGACGAGGGGAAGCCGAGGCCGGAGAGCCTGTATTTCACGGAGGACGGGCTCACGGACTGCCTTGAGGCGCTCCGGGCAATTGAAATACAGTCGCTCCCGCTGGAAGAGTTGCCGGGCAGGGGCAGTTTCAACCTCGGAACCCGCTCCATCGAGGGACTGCGGCTGAGGGACGTCGCGCCCGAGCCATGGCCGGAGGACGTGCCTAAAACGCCCGTCTCTATATTCTGCATGAACTTAAAAGGCCTGATGAAGGGGCGCGCGGTAAACATCGTCTCGTCGACCAGGGGCCAGGCGGAGCGGCTGGGCGAGATATTCGCCGAGTTCGGAATCCCGGCAGTACCCGGTCCGCCCGTCCTTTATCCGCTACCCGACGGCGCGGTGCGCATATCGGTCGGGGCGCTTGAGTCCGGCTTTTTGATAGACGACCCCGGACTGATATTCATCACCGCCGTAGAGATATTCGGCGAGAAGCCAAAGGGGGCACCCGCGCCCAGGGCGAAGGTGGAGCGCTTCCTGACGTCTCTTTCGGAACTCTCCGCGGGGGACTACGTCGTTCACGTGGACCATGGCATCGGGAGGTATCTGGGTCTCAGGCGCCTCACGCTCCTGGGTGTCGAGGCGGACTTCCTGGAGCTCGTGTACTCGGCCTCGGATAAGCTGTACGTGCCCGTTGACGAGCTCGGGAAAGTGCAGAAGTACATAGGGGCCGAAGCCGCCTCGCCCTCCCTCGACAAGCTTGGCGGGGTCGCCTGGGAAAGGGCCAAGGCCAGGGCCAAGAAGGCCGTCCAGGAGATGGCCAAGGAGCTTCTGGAGCTCTACGCGGCGCGCTCCGTAGCGCCGGGTTTCGCATACAGCCCGGATGACCACCTTTTCCGGGAGCTCGAGGCGTCGTTCGAATACGAAGAGACCCCGGACCAGGCGACGGCGATAGCGGAGGTGAAGGCGGACCTAGAGGCCCCGCACCCGATGGACAGACTGGTATGCGGCGACGTGGGCTACGGCAAGACCGAGGTCGCCGTCCGCGCCGCGTTCAAGGTGGTCCTGGACGGAAAGCAGGTCGCCGTGCTCGTCCCGACGACGCTCCTGGCCAACCAGCACTTCCAAACGTTCTCCTCAAGGCTCGCGGCGTTCCCCGTCCGGGTGGAGGTGCTTTCCCGTTTTACGCCGCCGGGCAAGATTAAGGAGATAATAGGGGGCATGAAGGACGGGACGGTCGATATCGTGATAGGCACGCACAGGCTGCTCCAGAAGGACGTGGCCTTCAGGGACCTGGGGCTCCTTGTGGTGGACGAGGAGCACCGGTTCGGGGTCTCGCACAAGGAGAAGCTGAAACGGATGCGAAGCCAGGTGGACGTCCTGACCCTTACGGCCACGCCAATCCCGAGGACGCTGAACATGTCGATAAGCGGCATACGCGACCTGTCCATAATCGAAACGCCGCCTCCGGACCGCCAGCCCATCAAGACCATAGTCACTAGGTTCGACAAGGCCGCGGTCAAGGAGGCGGTGCTGAGGGAGCTTGCGAGGGGCGGCCAGGTCTTCTTCGTGCATAACCGCATTGAGAGCATCTTCTCCATCGGCGAGATGCTTAAGGGCCTCCTGCCCGAGGCCAGGATAGCAGTCGCCCACGGGAGGATGCACGAGTCGGCCCTGGAGGAAGTAATGCGGAAGTTCATCTCCGGGGAGTCGGACCTGCTCCTTACAACCGCAATAATCGAGTCCGGCCTCGATATACCGTCCGCAAATACGATAATCATAAACCGCGCCGACCGGTTCGGGCTGGCCGACCTCTACCAGCTCAGGGGGCGGGTAGGCCGCTCCCGGACCAGGGCGTACGCGTACCTGCTGGTGCCAGGCGAAGACGTCCTGACGGAGACGGCCCGGGCGAGGCTCAGGGTCCTGAGCGAGCTGTCCGAGCTGGGGGCCGGGTTCAGACTTGCCCTGCACGACCTTGAAATCCGGGGAGCGGGCAATATCCTGGGGGCGGAGCAGTCCGGGCACATTGCCGCGGTAGGTTTCGAGCTCTATACCCGGCTCCTCGAGCAGGCGGTAGCGGAGCTCAAGGGCGAGGAGGCCGAGGAGACGGTGGACCCGGCGATGGACCTCAAGATTTCGGCTTATATTCCGGATAGTTATGTCCCGGACACCGCACACCGCCTAGGCATTTACAAGAGGCTCGCTGGTGCGGGTTCCGGTGAGGAGGTTTTTGACCTCGCGGCCGAGCTTGGCGACCGGTACGGGCCGCTTCCGGAGCCCGCAAGAAAGCTCGTCCAGGTAATGGAGCTGAAGGTTCTGGCAAAGGAGCTGAAAGCCGGCGGGATACAGCTCCTCCCCTCGGAGGTCAAGGTTACCTTCACGAGCAGGGTAAATATCCCTCCGGACAGGTTAATCGGCGTGATATCCGGGAGCCGCGGGAAGATTCGCTACGTGCCGGAGTACACGCTCTTCATCAAGCGGCCCCAGGGGGACTGGGAAGCCCTTTATAACGAGATAAAAAACAGCTTGAAAGCACTCGCCGGAATATGATATATATAAGGGCTTGTTTTTTATTGTCTGGGGCGTGGTCCGGCCCGATGGATTACTGCCTAATATTAACGGTTCCCACGAAAAAGTGAGGTTTAAGATGAGGTATTCACGCATTTTCACGCCTATGGCCGCCGCCCTGATGGTGCTTTTCGCGGTCGGTATTTCAGCCGCCCAGAGCAGCACCAGCGTCGCCGATGATGCCGTAGCTGATAAAGCAATAGTTGATAGTGGAGCAGCTAGCAAGGCCGCTCCCAAACAGAACGAAGCCGCCACGGCGGCCACGCCTACGGACACGGTAGCGACCGTCAACGGGGTCAAAATATCGAGCGGACTATTGGACAAGGTCTACCAGCAGACGGTGCTGGGGC
>JBEKYB010000045.1:0-8824 GCA_049511435.1 Nitrospirota bacterium
AGAGCCGATAACAACGGCGTCTTCTTTTTCTTCCAGTAACAGTCTGCCGACACGCCTTCCAAGCTCCAAGGCGTTTTTCCCCGGCACGGCTATGGGCACTATCATCGCCTCCGGAAAAAGCTGCCTTATCATCGGGACCTGTACCTCGATGGAGTGCTCTTGCATGTGCGCGTCCGGGTTCTCCTCGAGCACGTCCCCAAGCCCGGACAGTAGCTTCCCTGCCAGCGTCGAGTTTACTTTTACCGGCCCTATTGGGGTATCCCAAGAGCCTTCGGCGTATATCGAATTCTCCCTGACGCCGGGGTTATGCACCGCCCCGAACATTATAAATGTCCGGGGCGGGTTTTTTGACTTTATGTTAAGGAAAACCTTGGCGGCAATAGCGCCGGAGAAGAACCAGCCTGCATGCGGGACGATTCCGGCGACTATCCTCCCGGGCAGTCCTGGGGGCGAGACAAACCCTCTTTCGAATTCATCCACCTGCGCCTTGATGTCCCCCCGGTAAAAACCACTTGCTACAGGCTGCCTTCTCATCGGCGCTCCATTAAGGCTGGTCATTCATTTGCTTCGCGCAGGCAATAGCCGTCAATCATTGACAAGAGCGTCCTATCCCCGTCCAGTGCGTCCTGCCTGATTACGAAATAGAGGTGCACCAGGCTAAGGACTATCAGCAGCCACATCCCGAAATAGTGGACTATCCTCGTGTACATAAGCCCGCCGAGGAGCGGGTTCACCCAGGCGAACTCGGCGTGAAGCCAGCCGGTATGCAGGGCGAAGCCGGTAAACACCATGCATATCACGGTAAGACCCATTAGGGTGTACGCCAATGCCTGGAGCGGGTTGTACCGGTGATAGTGACGGTGCGTGTTCTTCATGAACAGGTAATAGGATGCGATGTCCGGTATGTGTTTGAGGTTCCTCCACAGCGGGAGTATCTCCCGCCAGTCGGCGGCGCTCTGAGAATTGAACATGAGGTAGACCCTCCAGACAAGCGCGAACATCAAGAAGTATGCCGCGACAAGGTGTACCCACCTCATCCAGGCCATGGTCTCCTCGGCCCCGGCAATGTACGGCCTATGGATGTAGAAGCCGGTTATTACCAGGGCGATTATCGCCGCGAGATGCACCCAGTGCTGGACCCGGAATGCCGCCGACCAGTGATATATTTTCGGTTTGGCCATGTAGCACCCCCTCCTCAGGAGACCCTGAACTTATAGATTTCGTTGGTTACGGGGTCTATTACATGTACCGTGCACGCGAGGCACGGGTCGAAGGAATGCGCCACCCTCAGTATCTCAAGGGGTTTTTGAGGGTCGTGCACGGGTGTGCCGACCAGCGCTTCTTCTATCGGGCCTCGGACGCCTTTTTCGTCCCTGGGCCCTACGTTCCAGGTCGTGGGCACCACGAGCTGGTAACTCTTGAGCACCTTGTTCTCTATCGTGTTCCAGTGGCCTAAAGCGCCCCGGGGCGCCTCCCAGAGGCCGATGCCGCTCGCCTTGTCCGGTATCTCGTACTGCTGGAAGAGCTGTGTAACGCCCGCGCCTATGTTCTGCGCCAGCTCCGCCGTCCAGACCACCATGGCGTCCGCGACTATCTTGGTCTCGAGCGCACGGGCCGCTATCCTGCCGAGCACCGATTGCAGCACCTCAGGCTTCCCGGCCACGCCGAGCTTCCCTAGTGCAAAGTCTATAAGCTGTTTGGCCTGCGGCTGGCCCGAGGTGTATGCGACCAGCATCCTTGAGAGCGCGCCGACCTCCATTGGTTTGCCGTTCAGCCTCGGGGCCTTCGCCCAGGTGTACTTGCCGTTTAAGTCGTATCCGGTGAAGTCCGGGTCGGTCTCGCCCTGGGCCGGGTTCAGGGCCTGCCCGTTCTTATAGAATCCGTGAGTGACGTCCTCCGTGACCATCTCCGGGCCGACCTTCTGCGGGACAAGCCCCTTGTCCGCGAATATGGCCCCCCTCGGCATGAGCCTCTTGTAGGGGTCGCGGCTCGCCGAGTCTTCGAACACCCCCCAGGCGAGGTAGTTGCCCGGGCCCTTGCCGATGGCGGCCCAGTCGAGGTAAAACGGCGCGACGGCCAGGACGTCCGGTATGAAGACGTTGTCCACGAACGCCTGAACCTTCTTCAGCCTGTACAGGAAGTGCGCGATGAGGTCGAGGTTTACCATTGCGTTGACGCCGCCCGGCGGCGATGTCATCGTCATGGGCATCCTGCCGCCGAATATGGCCGACATGCTTGCGGCCTCCGCCTGCATTTCGAGCGCGTCCAGGTAGTGTGCGACGGCAAGTAGGTTCACCTCCGGCGGGAGCTTGTATGCCGGATGTCCCCAGTAGGCGTTCGCGAACGGACCTAGCTGGCCGGACTCTACGAATGTCTTGAGCTTCGCCTGGACCGCCAGGAGCTTAGGGTCGTTTGTCTTCGCCGAGAGCGCCGAGACCACATCCACATAGTCCAGCGCGGCCAGGTGGTAGAACCACAGTATGTGAGAGTGCAGGAACTGGCAGCCCTCGATGAGGTTCCTGAGCAGCACCGCGTTGTCCGGCACCTTCACCTTGAACGAGTCGTCAAGGCTCATGGACGACGTGTGGCCGTGGGAAGTGGGACAGACGCCGCATACGCGCTGCGTGAACTGCCATGCGTCCCTGGGGTCGCGTCCCTGCAGGATTATCTCGAATCCTCTGAAGAGGGTGCCGCTGGTCCAGGCGTCCTTGACCTTGCCGCCTTCTATCTCGACCTCCAGCCTGAGATGGCCTTCAATCCTTGTTATAGGGTCCATTACGAGTCTGGCCATTATGGTTCACCCCCTTTCCCGGATTTGCCCTTAGAGGCCGTAATGACCGCATGGGCGCCGATGCCGACTACCGTTGCCGCGCCTACCGCCATACCTATCGTGTCCGCCGTCTGGTCTCCACCCAATCCAGGCACCTTTATGCCTTTCAGTTGGCCATAGAAGGGATGGAAGACGTCGGGCCATTTCATGTCATAGCACCCTATGCAGGGTCCGCCTGCCATTATGCACCAGTTGACGTTGTCGTTGTACCTGATTATGGGGCAGGGGGCATATGTTTCCGGGCCTTTGCAGCCCATTTTATACAGGCAATAGCCCTTTTCCATCTCCGGAGTCCCGAAGGCCTCCACGAACTTCCCGGCCTCAAAGTAGGCGCGGCGCTCGCACTGCTCGTGGATTGTCTTGGAGTAAAACATCCTGGGCCGGCCCATATCGTCCAGTTCAGGGAGCTTGCCGAACAGCAGGTAGCTCACTATGACGGCCACAAGCATCTTCGGGTCCGCGGGACAGCCCGGGAGGTTCACGTTCTTGATGCCCATCGGGTTCAAGACCTGCGATACGCTCATCAGCCCGGCCGGGTTCGGACTTGCGCCGGGGACGCCGGTGTTGGTGGCGCAGGAGCCTATCGCGACGACCGCGGCGGCCTTGGGGGCGGTCTCCTTCACGATGTCCATCATCTCCCTTCCGGCCATCATGGAATAGCCCTTCTTGGACGACATCGAACCCTCGATTACGAAGATGAAACCGCCCTTGTCCACGGCGTTCTTGAAGTTCTGCTCGGCCTGCTCTCCCGCGGCGGCCATTATCGTGTCGTTGAAGTCGAGGCTGATTATGTCCAGGATGAGCTCGGCCGGGCCCGGGTTTTTGGCCTTGATGAACATCTCGGTGCAGCCTGAATCGCAGGCCAGGGTGAGCCAGACGACCGAAGGCCTTTTGGTGGCGGACGTGACGGCTTCGGCGATTTTGGGAACGAATCCTTCGGAAAGTCCCATGAGCGCCGCGGTCGCAGTGCAGAACTTCAAAAAGTCCCGCCTGCCCAAACCTTTAAAGCTGTTCAGAGAGTTTTTCCTCATATCCCCCTTCCTTTCGTTGGGTGACACCAAGCTGCGCCAATTAACTACATGATTTTAAGGCTTTATTCGGCTGACTGAGATATGGAAGCAATGTAAGATAAAACTGATATTTTTTCAGTATAGCATCTTTTTAAAAAAATGGCGGCTCGTAAACCTTCTTTTTATCATGAGTCAATTGACGTTAAGGGGCTTGCAAATAAAAGTTACATCCGGGCGGCTCATTTCATTCCTATATTGATGATTTGATTTCCCCCGCTATGGCGTTATAATTATTAATATGACTATACTAAGTACGAATTAAGAGGGACAGCATGAAACGCTTATTTCTTGCATTTATTGCAGCCCTCCTGGCGATATCGCTTTCGGGCTGTTTTATCGTCGAACGTGATGACCACGACCACGAGCACCACAGGGACAGGGAAGAGGAGCACGGGCAGATGCTTAATCATGGCTACAACCACGGTTGAAGTGCGCGGATACGAGATTTTATTTTGACATTTGGATGGTATTGTGGCAAAGTTCTAGGATGCGTAAGAGGGTATCATTACTATTAGCCGCTATTTTTTTCTTTTCCACTCTAATAGCGGTTGCCCACCACCATGACGACGAATGCGAACACCATGACTGCCCCGAATGCCAGGTTCTCCACCATGTAAAAACCGCGGCTACATCTTTTGTAAATATTGACTTTATTCATGAGGTTGCCATAACCGAATATGTGGCGCCTCAACCGAGTTTACATCTCCCTGCCCGTATAAAATGCTCGTCAAGAATAAGGCCCCCTCCAGCTTAATATCCGTCAGGCTATTCCTAAAACCATAATTCAGCTTTAAACTTACCCTATTTCCGGACCCGAAGGATGAGGATTTGGAGAGGTGCGGCATTGCCGGTTAATACCGGTCTGCACAGGAAGGTTAACGTCATACGGAATATATAGGAGAATGCAATGCGATCAATGAAGGTTTTAACGGGTTCCGCATTGGCGCTCGCTCTTTTAATAATGGCGGCCGTGGTTTATGCTGCCCCTGCAGCTATTGACGAAATTCAGGGGACAATAAAGGACGCCCTGGGAAGACCCTTGCCCGATGCGAGTCTGGTACTTAAGTCACCGGATGAAACCATAATGGGCAAGACCAAAAGTGATGCCGGCGGCCACTTCGTGTTTACTAATGTAACACCGGGAACATATTCGGTCCTGGCGGAAAAAACCGGATTTCAGGCAAGCACCGCCGTCGTGACGGTAGAGGCCGGGACAATAGCCACTACGGCGCTGACCCTGGCCGCCGAGGAAGCGCTGGAGGTGTCAGTCGTGGCCGAGCGCTTGAACCAGGCTAGAAACGGCCTGTCGCCAAAGACGGGAGGCAGCGAATACAGTTTCGACCAGAAAGATATTGCCGCCTTGCCTGAGGGGGAAAACACATCCTTCAATCAGGTATTGCTCCAGGCGCCCGGAGTTGCCAATGACTCGTATGGTCAGCTGCATGTGCGGGGCGACCACGCGAACACTCAGTACCGAATTGACGGTATTATCCTGCCCGAGGGGATTACCGGATTCGGCCAGGTGCTGGACACCCGGTTTGCCGATAGGGTTGACCTTCTTACCGGCGCCCTGCCCGCCCAATTCGGCCTCCGCACGGCAGGGGTAATCGACATACAAACCAAGGCGATCTTTGAGACAGGGGGGAGTGTGGACCTCTACGGAGGAAGCCACGACACCATAGAGCCGAGTTTCGAGTTAGGAGGCACGACGGGGAAGATGAACTACTTTGTTACCGGTTCCTACCTGTCGGACGACCTGGGCATCGAAAACCCAACCCCCAGCCATAACGCGATCCATGACCAGACGGAGCAGGGAAAGACCTTCGCCTATCTCTCGTACCTCCTGAGTCCGACGTCGCGGGCAAGCCTGATGTTCGGCAGCTACGACGGCTGGTTCCAAATCCCGAATAACCCGGGGCAACCTCCGCTAAGTCCGCAATATCCGGCGGAACTAGGCATTCCCGGCTTCAATTCCGCCGACCTGAATGAGCGTCAGTACGAGAATAATCGTTTTTGGACCCTGGCCTATCAAAGCTCCATAGGGTCGGACATCGATTACCAATTGTCTTATGTCGGCCGCTTCACGAGCGTCAATTTCATACCCGACCCCATCGGCGACCTTGTCATCAACGGTGTCGCATCGGATGTTTCCCAAAGCAGTTTCGTCAACGGATTACAGGGTGACGGAAGTTACAAACTGAATGACCGTCATACTATCCGTATGGGGTTCTTTGGCAGCTACGAAGATACCACGAGCGACAATATCTCCACGGTTTTCCCGACGGTCGGCGGAAACGTCTCCGGTCCGCCCTTCACGATCAATGACAACGAGCCGAAGAACGGCAACATCATAGCGTCGGTATACCTCCAGGACGAGTGGAAGCTGCTTGAGAAATTGACGGTGAACTATGGGCTGCGTTTTGACTATATGGACGCCTACGTGAAGGCAGACCAACTGAGTCCCCGTATAGGCCTGGTCTACAAGGCAACACCGGACACCACTCTGCATGCAGGCTACGCCAGATATTTCACATCGCCGCCCACCGAGCTGATTTCTCAGAAGACAGTGTCATTGTACGAGAACACCTCCAATGCCCCGGCGGTGCCTGAGAATTCACCTGTTTTGCCGGAACGGTCCCATTATTTCGATGCCGGCATAATCCAGAACATCACCTCCAGCCTGAACGTCGGCGTTGACGGCTACTATAAGATTACCACCGACCTCATCGACGAAGGCCAGTTCGGTCAGGCCATTATCTACGCCCCTTTCAATTATAAATATGGGAGAATCGAAGGTGTGGAAGTTACCGGCAACTACCACTCCGGCAATTTTGCCGCATATGCAAATGTCGCCATCACCAAAAGCCTGGGCAAGGATGTTGTATCGGGACAGTATAACTTCTCTCAGGCTGAGCTGACCTACATCGCCGGCCACTGGATTCATTGCGACCATGACCAATTCGCTACCGTATCAGGCGGCATGTCCTATAACTTATGGGGAACTCTCCTCAGTGCCGATGCTACCTACGGAAGCGGCTTGCGGGCTGGTTTTGCCAATGAGCAAACGGTTCCGTACAATGTCCAGCTCAACCTGGGGGCGAAGCGTAAGTTTAATGCCTGGGTAATGGGCCCAATGGAGGCGCGAGTGGCCATCGAGAACGTCACGGACAGAGTCAATGAAATCAGGACCGGCACCGGAATTGGCGTATTTGCGCCCCAGTATGGGCCGCGTATCGGGTTCTTCGGCGGCATCAGGAAGTTATTTTAACGGTTGGCGGAGGGGACGTCGTTCCCCTCCGCAACAATCCATTCGATAGAAAGGCTTACAATGCTAGAAATACACATGGCTCTGGAAGCTCTGCACTTCGGCGGCGCGATGATCTATCCGCTGTTGATTTTAGGGGTGTTAGCTCTGGCAATTATTCTTGATAAGACGTACATCTACCGGCGCTATGTAACGCTGCCGGTCTCTCTGCAGGCACTGGTTGAGACCTATGGGTTTGCCTGGGCAGACCTGAAACAGCAAACGGCCTCTCTCGTCCCCGGGAACTATTTCGGTCGTTTCTTCCAGGTGATTTACGACAACCGGACTAATCCCTCATGGTGGGTTGAATCCCGCGCTGCCGACGAGGCCCAGTTGATAGAGAAGGCCCTAAGCAGAGGGTTGTGGGTATTGGAGACAATTGTTACCGCGGCACCGCTGCTTGGACTCGTCGGTACCATAGTCGGCATGATGGAGTCATTCAAGTTGATCGGAGGCAGTGGGCTGGTGAATCCCACCGGTATCACAGGCGGAGTGGCACAGGCACTCATAGCAACTACCCTTGGTCTTATAATTGCTCTTATCGCCCTGTTTGCATTTAACTTCTTCTCTCATCTGCAATCCAGGATCATGGATGAGATGGAACGCCTCGGCACACGTCTGGTCGATCATATCCGCATGGATCAGGAAAAAAACGGGACTATATGAAACTGCGCAGGTCTCGGCGGTCCCGGCGGGGACGGATAGAAATTATCCCTATGATCGATGTGATGTTCTTTCTTCTGGCGACATTCATTCTCGCCTCGCTATCTTTGCAGAACCTCCATTCCTTGCCGGTCAATCTGCCTCGGGGCAAATCAGCACCAATACAGGCGAGAACTCCGATCACTTTAACCATCACAAAGGAAAACTCAATTCTGATAGACAGCACCCCGGTGACTCTCGACGATTTGGCAGCAACATTAAGACCCCTACTGAAGGATCTGCATAAGGAGGTTATCGTTGCTGCAGATAGCGTTGCCCCAGAGGGCACCGTAGTACAGGCCATGCTGAAAGCGCGCAGCGTGGGAGTTGAACATTTTCTGATTGCTGTGAAATATAATGAGTAGAGGCTTTTCATTGCCTCACATTGCCGACATTGATAACCCCAGACGTCGCCTGCCCTGGACGCTGCCGACAGCCCTGCTGATTTGGGCGGTGGCGTTATGGGGGGCGGCGTATTTTATGGAGAAGCCTATTCATCGGACAGTGGAGTTGTCTCCCATCGATGTGCAGGTGATTGGGCAATCCGCTGCGGCTGGGACACAGAGCGTCCAGCCGGGACGACCTGCCGCAGTGCGTAGGCCTGGGCCGAAGCAGCCTTCTGTGATCCCTCAGGTGAGCCCCCGCGCCGAGCAGAATCCGGCAGACCAGAAGGCGGAAGTGACAACTAACACCGTTGCGGCGGTACCTGCTGCCTCAACGGGTGGCGCCCATGCCACGCCGGCTGAGGGGCAGGCAACGGCTGAGGGGAATACCGCCGCGAACAGCGGTACCCCGGCCGGGTCGAATGAAGGAGAGGGCTCGCCTCGGGGTAACATATACGAGAGCAGCGGAGCCTGGGCAACTGTGCGACCAATGCCGGAAATTCCGGATGACCTGCGGGGGGAATTGTTCAATTCC
>JBEKYB010000046.1:0-8783 GCA_049511435.1 Nitrospirota bacterium
AGGATTTGAATGATTAGGCAAATGAAGGAGATTCATGCCTGACCAGATAAAAAGGCCCAGTTGTCAAAGAACAACTCCGCGAAACACGGAGGATACAACATATTGCGATGATACACTATTCGGGCCACCATGTCAAGGGTTTTGTGATTTATAGTCAAACTTTTTTGACATACTGGAAGTGGCGGTCGTAGCAGGCGTCGTAGCAGGCATCGTAAACAGCGCCCTAGAGCCATCCTAACTCGTATTAAACCCAGGCTATGATGTAAGACGACGTCACCGCCTTACAACAAAAGCGTCACCGCCCATTGATGAAACTGTGCCCCTTTTTGTGCCCCCTCCCTATCGAAATGGGGCAATTTAGTCGAAATGATAGAAATAATCGAAACAGAAGAAATGGCTAATTCTACAATAAATTAAGGGAGACCAGCCACCATCAACGGTTTACGTAAATTTGCCCAATTCTTACTTTCACGGCGGCGACGGGGGTTCAAATCCCCCGGGGGACGCCAAAAAATACCATTTAATCAAGCAGTTGTAATCGCAAAGGAGGCGACTTTCGCTGGACTTTCGCTAAGGCTACGAAAGTCCCTCCCTGCTTCCCTATTTGAAGTCTCCACCGAAGTACTCCCTGATTTTCTCCTTGTCAAAGGCCGGTCTCCATATGTATTCTCTGAAGGAGTGATTATCAAACGTAGACCCGTCCTTCATAGTAAATACATATGGACCTTCAGACCTAGACATCAAAACATCAAGACACTTCTGTAAAGCACTTGTTATGGGTATCCGCCTTTTGCGATACTTGGTTTTCAGCCAGTCCTTTTCAAATCCTTCGATAAAGAATTCTGGAGGACAAGTTCTCCATTTGCCGCAATTGACTTAAATTTCCCAAAACGTCAATCAACCTTCGTAAACCTGTACATGAAGAAATCCAAAAGATTGGAAGATGTAGAATCGACGGGGCTTTGAGCGGGATTGCCTATTTTACAACTGTCACGTAGGAGGCCGAGGGTTCGAGCCCCTTCGTCCCCGCCACAAAAAGAAGGGCCGCCCGCAAGAGGCGGCCTTTTTTTATGTCTGCCTTAAGCGACCATCCTGAAGCCCGACTTGACTGGACCTCTCTGCCGATATAAACTAGTAGCAAGTTTGTCTAATAAAAACAGCTAGTTACATAAGTAACATCCTAAAGTAAAAGCTCTTCCGCAGCAGTAGTAATTTTTCCCAAAAAGACTAACAAAGGCAGTCAAGTCATGAGAAGATTTTTACATGCGACCCTTATATTCGCCGCCATGCTCACCGCACAGGCTGCGGCATTTGCCGATTCATATGTCATCACCCTGGCCAACGGCAATAAAATTTCGGCTAATGCCTACCAGCTGGAAGGTACAAGGATAGTGCTCAAATATCCGGTCGGCGAGGCACGCCTACCGGTTAGTCAGGTGGTTTCAGTAACAGAGGACGGCCGGGGCGTTGAGCTGTTCCAGGCGGCGGGCGCACAGCCGTTACAAAAATCAGGCCCGGAAGTCAATAGGCCTGAGACTGTCAAAACGGGTATCGTCAATATTAATCCAGGTGCCACTTCCGTAATACCTAAAGGAAGGAGCGAGGACCAGCATGAGACAAAGGAACCTAAGAGTAATATGCCGGTAAACACTGGAGGCGGTACAGGGTCAAATAACATTCAACCCGAGGCGCTGGCAGACATGATTTCATCGTCGAACGAGGCGTCAAGGGCGGAGGCCGAGCAACAACTTGATCAGATGTTGAAAGATTATAATGAGGGGAAAGACACGGGTAGCGGAAGATGAACCAACAGGCTGAACTAACATTCAATTAAACAGGAGGGACACATGAGGATCAAAAAATGGACTATGGCATTAATCGCAGCAGGTGCATTGATATCACTTCCGCTTTTGGGAGGTGCAGTGCAGCAACCGAAGTTGAAAACTTTTCAGAACACCTCGACCACTTTCACGAATACCAGCGGCTTCAGTAACCTGTCCGGCGCGGTCAGGAGCATGGTCGTCCAGATTATCACGATAAACCCCGCCACCGGCGGCTTGAGCAGGGCTAATACCGCGTTTGTCAGCGGTAAGGATTCCGGCACGATAAACATTAACGACGCCGGCCATTTCATTAACCTTAACGATACCGTCGTGTTCAACGGTACAAAAAGCGCCCAACTGAATATCTTCGGCACGATTCTCAGGCCGGCCGGTAGCGCCATAGCCACGGGTTCCGCGACCTTCAACCTCCTCATACCCGCCGTGCCCCCCATAAACGGCAAACAGACGGTCGTTATCGGCGGCGCAAGCATAATCGCAGTCCCTGTCAAAAGTGCCGCTACAGGCGTTTATGACCGGATAACCCTTCGAGCCGCCTTCCAGCCATCCAGCGTGACCTTTAACTCCTACAGCAGCGGCGCATTCACCAAATTGAGCTCCATGGTTGGGGACGCAAGAATAACCCTGCCGGTGATGGTCAAGACGATACAATAGCGCGTGGCTTGTATTTTATAAAGCCGGGGGAAAATCATTCCCCGGCTTTTTTTCTTGACTTTTTAAAACATTTGTTTTAAACTTTTGTTTAATGAAGCAGCAGATGGAGAGTAAGGTCATGGAAAGCAGTTCAAAACAACGGATACTGGAAGCCGCGGGAGAGATATTCGCGGAAAACGGCTTCAGAATAGTCACGGTCCGCGAGATATGCAGGCGGGCCGGAGTCAATGTAGCGGCCATCAACTACCATTTCGGCGACAAAGAGGGCCTATATAAGGAAGTCCTGAGTCGTTGGCAGGCGGCGGCCTACCAGCGGTACCCCTTGGAGGTAAACGGGTACGAGCCGCCCGAGGAGCAGCTCAAATCCTTTATCCGCGCGTTCCTCTTCAGGATGCTCGGGAACGGCCGCCCGTCGTGGTTCGGAAAGCTTGTAGCAAGGGAATTTATCGAGCCTACCGCGGCGCTTGACATGCTCATAGAGAACACCATCCGCCCAACCTACATTACGCTTTCCGCAATAGTCAAGAGGCTTCTGCCTGAAGGCGCCTCCGAAGAGGAGGTAAGCCTCTCCTGCGCGAGCATAATAGGCCAGTGCATTTACTTCCATAACGCAAGGCATGTAATGGAGAGGCTTCACAGACAAAGCTCTTACATGGCCGAAGAGATAGAGGGAATAGCCAGGCATGTCACGGAATTCTCGCTACGGGCGCTTATTAACTTTAAGGGAGCAAAGCCGGGCGACGCATACGGTAAAACCGGAGGTGTAAATTGAAGGGCTACGACGTCATAATAATCGGGGCCGGCATCAGCGGCCTGAGCCTCGCCCACTACTGCGCGGGCGCAGGTCTCAGCACCCTGGTCCTGGAGAAGTCCGACAGGCCCGGCGGGAGCTTCCATTCCCACGGGTTTGGCGGAGAGGCCGACGGGTTCTGGCTCGAGCTTGGAGCCCATACCTGCTATAACTCTTACGGAAGCTTTATAGATATTATGCGGGACTGCGGCATCACGGACCGTATAAAGGCGCGGCGAAAGGTGCCGTTCAAGCTCCTGGTCGACAGTCAGCTAAAATCAATCCCGTCAAGGCTTGACTTCATGGAACTCCTGTTCAGCGTCCCGCGCATGTTCCGCGTGAAGAAGCAGGGCGAGACCATGGAGTCCTATTACTCCAAGATAATGGGCAGGACGAACTACCTCCGGGTGTTCGGCCCCGTCTTCAACGCGATAATATCCCAGAGGGCTAATGACTTCCCCGCGGACGCCCTGTTCAAGAAGCGCCCGCACCGGAAGGACGTCCTGAAGAGTTTCACCTTCAAGGAAGGCCTCTCGACGCTCACCGACGCAATCGCGGCTCAGCCGGACATTACTCTCGTGACCGGGCACGATGTGCGGTCGGTGAACTTCAGCGGGGGGCACTATTTCATCGGTACCGAGAACGGCGGCTTCCAGTCGAAATACCTCGCGGTGGCGACGCCGCCTCCCCCGGCGGCCGCGCTGCTTAAAGACGCATTCCCGGAGCTCTCGGCCAGGCTTTCGCTTATCAAGGTCGGGAACGTAGAGACTGTAGGCGCGGTACTGAAGAAGGACGCTGTGCAGTTGCCGCAGATGGCCGGAATCATCGCCGTAGACGATTTCTTCTTCTCGTCCGTCACCAGGGACACCGTAAGCGACGAACGGTACAGGGGCTTCGCGTTTCACTTCAAGCCGGGGATGTATAGTCTTGATAAAAAGCTGGAACGGATGGGCCAGGTGCTGAGGGTAGACCCGGCCATGTTCTTGCAGACCGTTGAGAAAAATGACAACTTCGTGCCGTCGCTTACGCTTGGGCACGACTCATGGGTAAAAGAGACAGACAAGTTCTTGAGCGGCAAAACCCTGTATCTTACCGGCAACTACTTCTCGGGCGTCGCAATCGAAGACTGCGTTTCAAGATCCAAAGCGGAATTCGAGCGTATGCAAGGCCCGGGCAGCAGTCAGGGTTAAGCCGGCCTGCCGTCAGGGGATCCTCCATAAGTAATGGAGGATCCCCCCCTCCTGCATCCTGTCCAGCAGATACGCAACCGGAAGAAAAACAAGGAATATGCTGCCGTCGAGCAGCTGTTTCATGATAAGCGGTCTCGAAGCCGGCGGCCTCTCCCCGCCCTGAAACAGCAGGACGTTAGGGACGAACGAAGGCACCCTGTTCGTATAGGCCCTGAACACCTCTCCGAACAGCATCTCGAGCCGCCTCTCCTCGGACTTTATAACGAAAGGATAGTAGAAAGAGAATACGATGAAATATAAAACCGCCAGAAGGAGGTTCTGGAAGCTGAGGCAGAGCCCGAGCCCCGCCAGAAAAGAGAAAAAGTAGAGCGGGTTCCGGCACATGGAGTACGGGCCGTTCATCACCAGGGTATTGTCCTTCTTGCCGCCTATGTACATGGTGGACCAGACTCGCCCGGCAATACCGGCAAGGACCAGGGTAATCCCCGCCCACCGGAAAAGACTCTCTACTGCGCTGTCGGGCCGCCACGAATGATGCGTCGTCAGGATGACGAGGAGGCTGAATATCAGGAAGCCCCCCGTTATCGTCCTCCTCTTCCTCTCGAAGAAATTGAACGTCTCCTTCATGCTTCTTTCTAGTGGCTTCCGCCGACGACAATATCGGTTATAAAGAGCGTGGGCTGCGCGTCGGAGACCGGAGCGCCCTGGCCGTCCTTACCGCAGGTCCCTATGCCGAAACCCAGATCGGAGCCGACCATGCTGATGTTCTTGAGCACCTGCGGCCCATTCCCGACGAGCGTAGCGCCTCTTACCGGCTCGCCCATCCGGCCCTTTTCAAGGATATACGCCTCGTTTATTTCGAATACGAAATCCCCGTTTACGGTATTGACCTGGCCGCCGCCCATTTTTTTTATCAGGAGCCCCTTGTCGCACGACCTTACGATTTCGGCGGGGTCCGTCTTACCGGGTGCGATCATCGTGTTCGTCATCCTGGGTATGGGTCTTGACTGGTAGGAGTCGCGTCTGCCGTTGCCCGTTGAATCTGCGCCGTCCTTCATTGCCGTAAGGCGGTCGTACATGAAGGCCTTGAGGACCCCGTTTTCGACCAGGACGGTCTTCTGGGCCTCGACCCCCTCGTCGTCAAACCTGAACGAGCCGCGCCTCCCGGGTATGGTCGCATCGTCTATAACCGTCACGAGCGGCGAGCCTATCTGTTCTCCTACCTTGCCCGTATATACTGAGAGTCCGTTCTGCGACAGGTCCGCCTCGAGGCCGTGCCCGACTGCCTCGTGCACCATAGTCCCCCCGGCCTCCGAGGACAGTACGACCGGCATCCTTCCGCCCGGCGCCTTCCTCGCCCCGAGCATCATAACCGCGCGCCGTGCGGCCTTCTCTCCCAAAGCCTCCGGCCTTTGCTCATCGAAATAATCGAAGCCGGTATTGCCGCCGGCGGACTCGTATCCGGTCTGGATGGTATCGCCTTCTTTCGCGATTACGTTCACCGCGGCAATCAGGTAGTAGCGCCGGTCGCTGGCAAGCGTACCGTCGGAGCAGGCAATGATAACGTCCTGCGCGGTATCCCGGTACTGGACGGCCACCTGGACTACCCGCCCATCCACGGCCCGCGCCGCTTTATCAGCCGCCTTGACCAGCGCCAGCTTCCTGGCGACGTCCACCTCCTCGGGCGGCACGTTTATCCGGTAATCTACCGGCAGCCTTTTTACCCGGAGGTCGATGATAAGGTCTTCGCCTTTGCCTCCGCAGGCATTGGCCGCCTTTTGCGCGAGTTCAAGCAGGGCCTTCTCGGACAGCTCGTTGGTATAGGCGTAGATGGTCCTGAAACCGATGATGACGCGAAGGCCAGCCCCGGACTCAAGGCCCGAAATGACCTTCTCGACCTTCCCGTCCTCGAGCGCTATCGCAGTCGGGACGGTGTGCTCGATGTAGAGGTCGGCATACTCGCCGCCCTTCGAGAGTGCGGCTTTCAATATTTTCGCGTAGTCGATATCCATGTGCTGCTTAATAGTCGTTCACCAATTGGTTATGGTATAAGCTTTCGCTGATTTCATGGCCAGCCCCCTATTTGGTATCCTTTGAATTTTCGAATTTTATTTCCTCATTCTGTAGCTTTATAAAATACTTTATTTTATTTTGATCTCCATCTCTCATTACTACATATTGCAATTCCGGAAAATATTTCAAATATTCTTCACGGGTCTTCAATTTTAATTCCGACAATTCCACGACGCCACCCTTACCTTCGAAAAGGTCGGGAGATATATTTTGAGGAGAAACCTGATAGCGGGGAAAATACCCGTAGCCAGGCTTGTAGATGGTAAAATACGGTCCGCCTATCCCTGTTATAAACGGGATTATATTGATGAACCACTTCGACGAAATCCTGAACTCGCCATTTTTGTCCGTCCTCGTCTCGGCAGCGTCGAAAAAATCGGTAGCTACTCCTGCTGGTCCAGTAAAATCTTTTACCCACTCTGCCACGACCGCCGCGCCCTCGATGGGCTGCTTCGTCTTGGCGTCGATAACCTTTCCCCGCCAAGGGCCTTTGTGGTAAGCCGTAATTGCGAGTAAAAATACGCTACAGGCCGCCCATGCGACCAATACCATCAAGACGCTTTTCCTTATCCTTTTCTTCAATTGGATACACCTTTTATCTTTAGAATAAACCAGATGCCATCCACAAACTATTTTATCAGTTCTTCCGCAATCTGGACGGCGTTCAGCGCGGCGCCTTTTCGCAGGTTGTCCGATACGACCCACAGGTTGAGCCCGGAGGGTATAGACTCGTCCTCGCGGATGCGGCCTACATATGTGGCGTCCTTCCCCGCTGCGTCCAGGGCAAGCGGGTAGAGGTTCCTGGACGGGTCGTCGTATACTACCACTCCGGGGGCGGCGGAGAGTATGGCGCGCGCCTCGTTGGCGGATAACTTCTTCTCCGTCTCGATATTGACGGCTTCCGAATGGCACCTGAACACCGGTACGCGCACGGTGGTCGCCGTGACCTTTATGTTAGGGTCGAGCATCTTGTGCGTCTCGTTCGCCATCTTCATCTCTTCTTTGGTATAGCCGTTTTCAAGGAAGACGTCAATGTGCGGGAGGCAGTTGAACGCTATCTGGTGCGGATAGACCTTCTTCTGCACCTCTTGGAAATTCATCAGTGCCGCCGTCTGGTCCATCAGTTCGTCCATCGCCTTTTTCCCCGTCCCCGAGACGGACTGAAAAGTCGTAACTACCACCCTCTTTATCTTGGCCGCATCGTGGAGCGGCTTCAGCACGACGAGCATCTGTATCGTCGAGCAGTTCGGGTTGGCGATTATCCCTTTCGGGATGTCCTTCAAATGGTGCGGGTTAACCTCCGGCACCACCAGCGGGCAGTCCTTGTCCATCCTCCAGGCGCTCGAGTTGTCTATCACGATGCAGCCGTCGGCGGCGGCTATGGGAGCGAACTCGAGGCTCCGGGACGCCCCGGCGGAGAAGAGCGCGATATCCACGCCCTTGAAGGAATCCTTGTCCAGCTTGTGGACCGTGACTTCTCTTCCTATGAACTCGAGTTTTTTACCCTCGGAGCGCTCGGACGCGAATAACCTCAGCTCCGAGACGGGGAAATTCCTCTCCCCCAGTATCGAGACCATCTCGACGCCCACGGCGCCGGTCGCGCCCACAACGGCAACTACATAGCTTTTCTTCTTCTTAAGCATCTTTTTCCTCTTGGTATAGACCTGCACCTGATTCCGTTTCTACGCCTCGCGCACGAATTTTGCGACCATGCTCCCGACGTCGCTGGTTCCCATGCCCATCTTCCCGGCGGCGAGGCTGTCCATCTTGGATATGGCCTTCACCACCGACTTCTCTATCCACCCAGCCGCCTTGGTCTCGCCCATGTGCTCAAGCATCATCTGCGCGGCGCATATCGCGGCGAGAGGGTTTATAATATTCTGACCGGTATATTTCGGTGCGGAGCCGCCGATAGGCTCGAACATCGAGACGCCGTCCGGGTTGATGTTGCCGCCCGCGGCAATCCCCATCCCGCCCTGCGTCATCGCGCCCAGGTCGGTTATAATGTCGCCGAACATGTTGTCCGTAACGATTACGTCAAACCACTCCGGATTCTTTACCATCCACATCGTCGTCGCGTCAACGTGGGCATAGTCCGCCTTGATGTCCGGGTACTCCCGGGCTACTTCATAGAAAGCGCGCTCCCATAGGTCGAACGCGAACGTCAGTACGTTCGTCTTCCCGCAGAGCGTCACCTTCCTGCGCCTGGTCTTCTTCGCATAGTCGAATGCGAAC
>JBEKYB010000047.1:0-8659 GCA_049511435.1 Nitrospirota bacterium
GAAGTGCTGCCGGAAATGGCGAGATTTGTGAATTGCAGTTTGGGTATGACCGCGCTGAGAGAAATTCCGTTCATGTCAGCAAATTCATCGGGCGGGTTTGCGACCAGCCGGTCAAAATACCTTTCCCCTTCACCGTGATAAAAAGCCGTTCGCTGATGCTGGACATGTCATTCGACTACGCCGGTTCTGTGGGTAACGCAATCAGCTTCTCTCCGTACTTCAAGGTATTCTTGCCGGAGAAGATAGTCACCAACCTCATTGGGTGCTCCACCAACACCGGCTCGGACAACATAAATGTTTTCAACAAGTTCACCCGCGAGGTCGTCGGCGTAATAACCATGGGGCATGACCCGGCGGGCATGGCGCTCGACCAGAACTTAAGGCGTCTTTATGTTGCGGCCTCGGGCAGCGACGAGATAGAGGTCATAGACCTCGAGACCGGCGAATTCCTTAACCGGATACGGCTCAACAACGGCGATACCCCCCAGGAGATCGGCCTGACGCCGGACGGGGGGACGCTCCTGGTCACGAACAGGGGCTCCGGCACGGTGAGCTTCATCAACACCAACACATTCCTTGAAACAAACCGGATAAAGGTGGGGGACGGCCCGACAACGCTCCTGATGGACAGGACCGGGACACGGGCATACGTGTTCAATAACATCTCAAATTCGATATCGGTCATCCAGATATCGAACCAGGCGGTTGCCGGGACCATCCCGTCCGAGAGCAGTCCGATCAGGGGGCAGTTAAATGCCGCCGGTACGGCCCTTTATTTCATACAGGCGAACTCGCCCTACCTGACGGTGGTGAACCTGCCCGCGCTGTCGGTCGCGAACAGGGTGTATATCGGACTGGGGCTTCTGTCCATAAAGGTGGACCCGGCTACGAACTATATATTCATATCTAAGAGGGACGAGGACAGGCTGTTCGTGTACGACCCGTTCTCTTTTATCCCGATAGACTATATCCTTACGGACGGCGACGTCACCTACATGGCGATAGACGGCGAGAACAACAACCTTTTCCTTCTGATACCCGAGAAAAAGACTATCCAGGTGATTAACCTGAACAGCCGCAGGACGCTGTCCGATGTCGGCGTCCTCGAGGATCCCTATTACGTTACGATGATGGGGGAACGTTTTTGATCCATGGGCATCCGTCAAAATGCCTCGCGCCGCTTCTGCCGGCGCTCCTCCTCCTGCTGGCGATGTCCATGCTGCCGGACATGGCCCTGGCCGACGGTATCAGGGGGTTTGTGGAATGGGACTACAGCATCGCGGATTTAACGACAAAGGACAACACTACGGGCGTTACTACCAAGACCACCTTCGATACGTTTATGCAGAAATACAACCTCTTCCTGGACAGGAACATATTCCCGAACCTGAAGCTCGACGCCGGCGGCCTGTTTGAAAAGGACGAAACCCTGTCGAGGACGGACGGGACTCAGACGATAGCGACTGACAGGAACGTAAACGGGTTCGTGGACCTGACACTCAGCACGCGCCTTTACATGATAGGGGTGGGGTACAATAAGAGGATTGATACTCAGGGTTCGACGGGCTCGTCGCCGACAACCCTCATAAACGAGGACTCCAACGCGGCCTTCAGCTGGAAGCCCGACGAGCTGCCCGCCGTAGACTTCCGCTATGACCATATAGACCTGCACGACGGGCTCCGGCTTGTGACCAACAGCCTGACCGACCAGTCGGTACTCAGCATGAAATACGACCCCATACGCCAGCTCGACCTCAGGTATTCCGCCTCCATCATCGACATAGACGACAAGCTGACCGGGCTTATCACCGATACCACTACCCAGACGGGCAAGATCACCTATTCCGACGCCTTTTTCGACAGGCGGATGAGCGTGGCCTCGGACTACACCATAACCAGCAGGGATACGAGCGTGTCCGGCAACGTCAGCGGGAGCGTCAATAGCCAGTTGTTCCCGACCGCCGGCCTCCTGGCGGTCTCGACCCTCACCACCCCCCCGACGAACATCACGCTCGTCAATACGCCTGCGCTGATAGACGGCATAACGACCGTCAGCGCCGGCGTGGACATCGGCCTCGCCCCCACCCAGTCCGGGGACACGAGCGCCAGGAACATCGGCCTCGACTTCTTCAACCCCACGGCAGTCAGCACGCTATGGGTATGGGTGGACAAGGACCTCTCGACAATATTCGGGACCGTCCCCAACGTCAGCATAGCCAGCCAGTTCTCCTGGGCGGTCTACACAAGCTCCGACAACATAACCTGGACCCAGACAGCAGCGCCCGCCGTGGCGACTTTCGGGCCGTTCCAGAACAGGTTCGTGGTTACCTTCCCGCAGGTGACTTCAAGGTATATCAAGGTGGTCGTCTTCCCGCTGGGCTCGCCGCCGACTCCGCAGTTCGGCTTCCCGGCGTCAAGCCCGGCGAGTATAATCGGCCAGGGCTTCCCGGTCGCGGCCATAAGCGATATCTACGTGACCGAGCTCCAGGCGTTCGTGGCGGTTTCGGCCAAGAGCCTGTCGTCGACCGCCAGCTCACTGTCCCAGGCGCTGAACCTGAACTCCCGGATAAGGCTGCTGGACACCCCCGGGCTCAGCTACGACTTCTCGCTGTTTCTGACCCATTCCACACCTAACCCCACCACGACCGCCTTCATGTCGAACGGGCTTTCTCTCTCCCACAAGTTCTGGGACATATTCACCACCAACGCCCGCGTGGCTAGGGAGGACGACTACGAGGAAACCGGGCACCAGGTCGCATACACGTATTCGGGCTCTCTGACGGCAAAACCCCTGCTCGCCCTGAGCGACAGCATCGTCTACAGCGGCAGGAACACGAGCCTGAACGGGCAGAGCACGAGCACCCAGTCCATTTTGACGTATAACAACGCCGAACTATACCCCGGGATAAACGCCATATTAAGCGGCGGCGTCAGCCTCTCCAAGCTCGCCAGCGGCCAGAACACCACCAGCTATACGATGAACTTCGGCACGACTCTCATCCCGCACCCGACGATGAGCGTCAACCTGACCTACGGCCTCTCCGACGCGGTCTCGTCCGGCGGGGGCCTGCCCGGAAGCTCGGCCCTGACCTACCTCGCCACGGCGAGCGTGGCCTACACACCGGTCAGGGCGCTCTATATCTTCCTGTCGATAACCCTGAACGAGCTGAACAACTCACTTCTGACGACCCAGAACTACGGCCTCAACTTCTCGCCTTTCCCGGACGGGGCGCTGCAGTTCCATTTCAGCTATAACGAGAGCCTTCAGCCCCAGGGCCAGGGGAGGACCACGCTCCTGACGCCCTCCCTGCGCTGGAACATCAGACCGGGGGCGTACCTGGACCTATCATATGTCCTGCAGCAGACTATAGCCGCGGTCGAGAACACCGAGTCGAAGATTTTAAGCACTACTTTAAACATCACTTTCTGAGGGGGGGTTAAATGACAGCCGGCCATATCAAGGGGACTATCTTTTTTCTTCTTCTGCTGTTCCTAGTTTCATGCGCCCACCGGGTAGAGAGCTACCGCGACTCCAACATGGACTTCTCATCGATAAAGACGGTCGCCGTCATGCCCTTTGCGAACCTCACAAGAGAGACACAGGCGCCCGACAGGGTGCGGGACGTGTTCTCCACGATGCTCCTCGCCACGGGCGCGGTCTATGTGCTGCCGCCTGGCGAGACGGCCCGCGGGATAGCGAGGGTGGGAATAGCGAACCCGGCTACGCCCTCGGTCGAGGAGGTGACGAAGCTAGGCGGGGTCTTGAGCGCCAACGCCGTCATCACGGGCGTAGTCCGGGAATATGGAGAGGTGCGCTCGGCGAGCGCCGCGGCGAATGTGATATCGCTGAGCGTGGAGATGTTTGAGACCCAGTCCGGCAGGGTGGTCTGGAAGGCGGCGACCACGGAGGGCGGCATAAGCATATGGGCCCGCATGTTCGGCGGCGGCGGAGAGCCCATGGACGACATAACCAGGAAGGCGGTCAATGACCTGCTCAACGACCTGTTTAAATAAGGCCCTGCCAGCTCTGGCCGCGGCCTTGCTGCTCCTTGGGGGATGCGCCGCCGGGAGACAGGCCGCGCTTGCTCCGGCCGGCCAGTGGAAGGAGGCTTCGATTGCCGTCCTGCCCATCGAGAATCTGAGCGCCTCGCCCGCGCCCATCAGGGATATCGAGAACTCCCTAAGGGCGAGCCTCTCAAGTCGCGGCGTCAAGCTCCTTAGCGAGGCCGCGCTCGAAGACTTCATGGCGAGGCACAGGATGCGGTACACCGGCGGGATAGACGGGCCGCTCTCCGCGGCTATCATGAAGGAGACCGGCGTGCGTGCGGTGCTTATCACGGCGCTCGAGCTTTACAGCCCCTACGGCTCGCCGAAGGTCGCGCTGATATCGAGGCTGGTGCAGACGGGGGAGGACCCGAAGATACTCTGGACGGACAGCGTCGGGATGGCGGGCGACGAGCATCCGGGCTTCCTGGAGACGGGCCTGATAATGGACCCGAAGGCCCTTACGGACAAGGCTATTGGCAGACTGACCGGCTCGTTGACGGGTTTTATGGCGGGCGAAGTGGTCAAAAAAGTGCCGGACGGCAAGCGGAGGTTCAGGCCCAAGTTCTTTTATAAAGCGGAGGAATTGACGCCGGGCCGGAAGTACAAGGTGGCGGTGGCCCCGTTCTTTAACAAGAGCGAGCATAAATACGCCGGGGAAATCGTCATGCTCCATTTCATAGAACAGATGTTCGGCACCGACGGCATCGAAATTATCGAGCCGGGCGTGCTCAGGGACGACCTCTTGAGCCTGAGAGTCGTAATGGAAGAAGGGCTTACGCTCGATACCGCGAACATCGTCCTCGATACCACGAGGGCAGACCTCCTCCTTATGGGCAGCGTCCTCGATTACCAGGACTATCAGGG
Organism: Nitrospirota bacterium; assembly: GCA_049511435.1. GTDB lineage: Bacteria > Nitrospirota > JACRHJ01 > JACRHJ01 > JACRHJ01 > JBEKYB01. The sequence continues at coordinate 4,912 of JBEKYB010000047.1, forward strand.
GGTCTTCGGAACCCCCAGGGTGGACTTTACCGTGCAGCTCGTGGAGAAGAAGAGCCTGCAGCTTGTGTGGTCGTCAAAAAGCTACGGCCACGGGGACGACGGGGTCTTCTTTTTCAATCTGGGAAGGATAAATACCGCAAGCAAGACCGCCTCCCAGATGGTGGACAACGTGGTCAAGATGATGGAGGCGCCATAGGAATTAAATTTTTTAAATCTTTATTTTATTGACGTTTACGTTGCTTAATTGATATAATTCCGAAAAATGTCCGGCGTATGGCCGGCCTGGCAGGAGAAACAAAAAATGAACAAGTTTTTTGCAGTTTTTACCGTTACGGCGGCCTTGCCGCTTATTTTGGCAACTACAACGCCGGCCGCCGATTCGCCAAGGCCGAAGGCCGCGCCCAAGGCACAGGAGCAGGCGCAGGAGGTCCAGGCCTATTTCAAGGCGCCGCTTTTCTCGGAGGTCTTCAGCGGCTTCCCTGTGGCGTCCGTAGGCACGGAGACCGTGACCCTGGGCGAGCTGAACGAGGCGCTCGCGTCCGCTCACGAAGGCGCGCCGGAGGCCGAGACCAAGAAGATAGACTACAAGCCGTTCCTGGACCGGCTCTTAAACGTGAAGCTTATCGTCATGGAGGCCAAGGACATGGGGCTTGACGAGCAGCCCGATGTAAAAAAAGCGCTCGACCTGAACAAGGACGTAAGCCTGAGAGGGCTCCTTAAAAGGAGGGAGATACGGGACGTAAAGCCGGACAAGGCCGTGACTGATAAACTCTACAGGCAGGCCGTCAGGGAATGGAAGATAGAGTCGGTGATGTTCGACAAGGAAGACGACGCGAAGAAGATGGAGGAAGCGCTCAAGGCCGGTAAGGACTACGCCCAGTTGGCCAGGAAGGCGGTTGACGAGAAGAAGGCGAAGGGGGGTACGGAGGGGGTCTACATGAAGCCGGAGAAGCTCCTCCCCCAGGCGGCAGAGGTCCTGGATAAGATGAAACCCGGCACTGTTAGCCCGATAATCAAGGTCCAGACCGGGTTTGTATTGATGAAACTTGACGGCGTGCGATATCCGGACGACCCAAAGGCAAGGGAGGAGGCCGAACAGCAGGCGCTCCAGTTGAAACAGCAGGACGCGCTCCGCAAATATAACGACTCCCTGACGAAAAAATATTCGACGGTGGACAGAAAACTCCTCCAAAGCCTCGACTATGAGGCGCCCGGGGCCTATGCCAAGCTGGCCAAGGACACGCGGGTGCTGGCCACGGTAAAGGGCGAGAAGCCCATAACCGTGTCGGACCTGACCTCGTCGCTTACCGCCAAGTTCTTCCACGGGATGGAAGGGGCCATCAAGGAAAAGAGAGTGAACGACCAGAAGGAGACCGTCTTCAAGGACATGCTGGCCAAAAGGCTCTTCATGAAGGAGGCGCGGCGTCAGGGCCTTCAAAACAGCGATGAATATAAAAAAGAGTTGGCTAAATACGAGGACTCGCTCCTCTTCGGGGAGTTCGTGCAGAAGGTAATCGTGCCGGACATCAAGGTGACGGAAAAGGAGAGCGAGGACTATTACAAGAAACATATCACCGATTTTACCTACCCCGAGATGTTAAAGATATACAGCATAGGTTTCGGCAGGCTGAAGGACGCCCAGGGCGCGCTAGGCAAGCTCAAGCAGGGCACGGACTTCAAGTGGCTGAAGGAGAACGCCGAGGGGCAGCTGAAGGAAGAGACCCCCGGGGTGCTGAGCTTCAACGGCGAGGTGGTGAGCATAAACAGCGTCCCCGAGGACATAAAGAAGGCCCTGAGCGGCGCGAAGGCCGGCGACTACCGGCTCTACCAGGGCGCGGGGGACCGGTACTACGTGCTGTACGTCAAGGACGAGACGCCCTCGTCCGCGCAGCCGTACAAGGACGCGCGGGAGACCACCGCGAAGAAGGTGGAGAACGAGAAGCTTAACGCGGCCGTGCAGGACTGGGCGGACAAGCTGAGGAAGGCCTACGAAGTGAAGATATATCTGACCGGTATCGGGAACCCTGAATAAAAAATGGAGCGCCAGATGCTGCCTAAACGGAAAACGTACATCTTTCTCATTTTCGGACTGTTCCTCTTCTTGGCCCTCGCGTCGTCGTCTACCTCGCTGGCCCAGAGGAAGTTCGCCAAGAAGGAATGCCTCGACTGCCACTCTAAGTTCGCCGAGAAGTACATGTCCATGAAGGACGTGCACCCCCCGGTGAAAGAGAAGAAATGCGAGAGCTGCCATATCCGCCACGGCATCGTCCCGAAGCTCATACTGACAGATACGGGCAACGACCTCTGCTTCAAGTGCCACGACAAGGCCAAGCTAGGCATGAACAAGCCGGTCGTGCACACCGCGCTCAGGGTCGGCAAATGCACGCTCTGCCACAACCCGCACGCGTCGAACGCCCCGGACCTCTTAAGCGGCGTGGGCAACGACGTCTGCTACCAGTGCCACAAGAAAACGGACTTCGAGAAGAAATTCACGCACAAGGCGCTGGTGCAGGACGGCTGCCGGGCCTGCCACCTCTCGCACAGCTCGGACATCGCCGACCTGCTCTCCCAGGCCGACCCGGGGCTCTGCCTGAAATGCCACAACGCCGCAGCCGACGCCTTCAAAAGGGCGCACGGCGGGTATCCCGTCCAGGAAAAGCCCTGCGTAACCTGCCACGATCCGCACTCATCCGTCCAGGACAAGCTCCTGAAGGCCGACCTGCACAGCCCGGTAGGCGGAGGCGGTTGCAGTTCCTGCCATAACCCGCCTGACTCCCGGGAGCCGTTCGGGACCGTCAAGAAAATCGCCCTGCTCTGCTTCGGTTGCCATGACGAGGCTAAGCTCAAGGCGGGCGGGACTATGGAGCATACGCCGTTCAAGGACGGGAAATGCCTGGCATGCCACGACCCGCACACGTCCGACAACGCGAAACTCCTCAAAAGGGCCGGGAACAAGCTCTGCACCGGCTGCCACAAGGAGAAGGATGCCAGGCTCGATAAGCCGCACCAGGCGGTGACCGGAGGCGCGGGCTGCCTCTCCTGCCACCAGCCGCACGCGTCGAAGGTGAAGTCGCTCCTCACCGCGGAGGGAGACTCACTTTGCTTCGTTTGCCATCCGAGGGTCGCGGAAGAGAAGAAGGCCAAAGACGTGCATCCGCCGTTCGCCGACGGACAGTGCAGCTCCTGCCACAACCCGCACGGCTCGAACAACCCGGGCATGCTGGTGGACAGGATGGACACGGTATGCTATTCCTGCCACCCGGACGCGGAGACGAACTTCATAAAGACCAACACGCACCAGCCGGTCGCGGTCGCCAACTGCACCGCCTGCCATAACCCGCACGGGTCGGCTGAGCCGAAGCTCCTGAAGGAAGCGGTCCCCAAGCTGTGCGAGAAATGCCACGCGGACCTAATGAAACAGATAGGCGGGGGCTCTCAGCACGACCCGTTCATGAAGGGGATGTGCCTGACCTGCCACGACCCGCACGGGAGCAACACCGCCGGCATGACCGTCTCCGGCCAGGACACGCTCTGCCTGTCATGCCACAAGGCATTGGCGGACGGGGCGAAAGCGGCCGCGAGCAAGCACCCGCCCTTTACCGGCGGCGAATGCACCAAGTGCCACAGCCCGCACACCGCAAAGCTGCCCAGCCTGCTTCTGGCCGCCGCGCCCGACCTCTGCTTCACCTGCCATAAATCCCTCAAGGATGCGCTCGACAAGGGGAAGACGCCTCACCCGCCGGCGCAG
>JBEKYB010000048.1:0-8629 GCA_049511435.1 Nitrospirota bacterium
CATCGCGAAGTTCGTCATCGCCGGCGCTGGGGTGGGAGTCGCCGCCGGATACCTCATCGGCCTGGCGGCCACTCCGGTCCATGAGGGCGGTATGGCCATGGCAGAAGAGAAAAAGGGCCACTAGAAGCGCTTTCCGGTCTTATAAGGAGGTGCGCCATGAAAGACGCCACGAAACACGGTAAAACGGCAAGGAAGTTCGCGCTGGTAGGTTCTGGCATCGGTCTCACGCTCTTCGCACTCTTCGGCCTGCTGGAGGGTTCCCTGATAGGGGGCGCGGTCGGGCTAGACATAGTCAACACGCTCCTTAAGGAGCCGGCGGGCCCGTCGCTTCTGTCGCGCATGCTGATAGGCGCGTCGATGCTGACCGGCGTGATAGTCTCCGGGATAGTCTTCGTGTTCGTGTTCTCGGCGGCGGGCTGGGTAATAGGGCTCGTGGCAGAGCTAATGACCGCGCCGAAGGCGGCGGCGGTCCCGCGCGGGAGCAAGGGTTAATCCCATCCCCGCCCATCATAGGGGGCGGGGCTTGACGTTCAACATAAGGAGTCGCCAATGTCAAATGGTGCGAAAAAATGGGGGATGGTCATAGACCTCACCAGGTGCATCGGCTGCCACAGCTGCAGCGTCGCGTGCAAGGCGGAGAACGAAGTCCCGCCCGGCGTGTTCCGGAGCTGGGTGAAGGTGATGGAGAAGGGTGTCTACCCCGACGTCAAGGACTACGCCCTGCCCGTGCTCTGCAACAACTGCGAGAACGCGGTATGCGTGAAGGTCTGCCCGGTCGGCGCGTCTTACCAGCGGGACGACGGCATAGTGATGATAAACCCGCACAAGTGCGTGGGCTGCAAGTACTGCATGGCGGCATGCCCCTACCAGGTGCGGCATATAAACCCCCTGAGGCGCTACGCCCAGAAGTGCTTCTTCTGCTACCAGAGGGTGGACGCCGGGCTGAAGCCCGCGTGCGTCGAGACCTGCCCCGCCGGGGCTAGGGTGTTCGGGGACTTGAACGACCCCGACTCCGAGGTGGTGAAGCTGCTTGTCAAGAACCCGACGGAGGTATTGAAGCCCGAGGCCGGCACAAGGCCGAACGTATACTACATAGGCCTCGACAAGGACCTGGCTAACCCGCTGAAGGGCGTGGACATGAAGCATTTCCAGGAGCACGACCTGGAATCACTTGACGGCATATTCGGCTGACATAAGGAGGGAAGCATAACATGGAAATGAACGTCCTGTACAACGTCCCGCACGAGTTCGCCCTTTCCCCCGTTATCTCGACCTACTTCTACCTCCTGGGCATCGGCGGCGGGTGCTCGCTCCTCTCGGTATGGGCGACTCTGACCGGCAAGGTGAACTACAAGCCGATAGCGAAGATAGGCGGGGTCTTCGTGATCCTGCTCTTCTCGGGCGCGCCCGTGCTCCTTATAGTTGACCTGGGCCAGCCGCTTCGGTTCTGGTACTTCCTGACGCTGTTTAATTTCACGTCCCCGCTCACCTGGGGCTCTGTCCTATTGTGCCTCTACCCCATCGTAGCCGGCTGTTACGTAGTGTGCATGTTCCTGGGCCTGAAGGTATACAAGATCCTGGCGGTCTTCCTCCTGCCCGTGGCGATAGGCTACGTGGCCTACATCGGCTTCGCGGTGGCCCTGGGTCTTGCCACCAGCTCCTGGAATACGCCCATCATGCCCGCGTATTTCATCTCGGCGGCTATGGTCTCGGGCATAGCGCTCATGACGATGGTCGGGATTATAAGGCACAAGCTGCTGGCAAAGTTCTGGGACCCGGAAAAGGCCAAGGCCGACTTCGCCATCCTCATCAAGCTCACGCAGTTCGCGGCCCTTTTCCTGCTGCTCGACCTCTTCTTCATATTCACCCAGCAGGTGTATATGAGGTTCGGGTCCGAGTGGTCTGTCCTGGCCGCCCGGTACCTGCTTGAGGGCAAGATGTGGATGAACTTCGGGCTCTTCTCCCTCGTCCTGGGCACGATAGTGCCGCTCCTGGTCATCGCAATCCCCAAGGTCAACAGGTCGCTTGGTATACTGTTCACCGCGATGCTCCTTGCGGAGATCGGCATATTCGTGATGAGGTTCTCAATAACTACGGGCAGCCAGTACCTGCCGATCATGTAGGGGAGAATGCCATGACAAAAAATATGAAAAGAAGGAACTTCCTCAAAATCTCGGCCGCCGGGGCGTCGGTCGCGGCCCTCTCCCACTACCTTGGCCCACTGCTCTTCGCCAAGCAGATGGACGACAGGCCGGAGGTGGACCGCTGCACCGGCAAGAAGATAGCGGGCGTCCCGACTTCCTGCCTCGGCTGCGGCGCGGCATGCGGGATGATGGCGTACGTCAGGGACGGCCAGCTGATGCGGCTCTCGGGGAACCCCGCCCACCCGGTCAACAGGGGCACGCTATGCCTCGTAGGGCAGGCGGCGGTATACACCCTCTATGACCCGGAGCGCGTCCAGAAGCCCAAGGTCAGGATAGGCAGCCGGGGCCAGGGCCGCTGGAAGGAGATAAGCTGGGACGAGGCTACAAAGATGCTCTCCGAGAGGATAAAGGGCCTGAGGGGCAGGGACCTGGTGCTTGAGACCAGGGGCGGCAGCGCGGAGCTCGCTTCCCGGGAGTTCGCCAGAAGGACGGGCGGGACGGTGGTCTCGCACGGGCACGTTGTCTCGCCGAACCGCGAGGCGGCGCTGATGGAGACCCTGGGCGTCCGCTACGACTACCCGGACATCGCCCGTACTAACTATATATTGAACTTCGGGGCCAACCCGTTCGAGTCGGGCCCCTTCGGAATAGGGCCGGTGGTTGCAATAAGCTCGCTCAAGGGCGGCAGGGCCATGCCGAAGCTCGTGAGCTTCGACCCGAGGCTCTCGGCCACCGCGGGCAGGAGCGACGAGTGGTTCCCCATAGTGCCGGGCACGGACGCACTAGTCGCCCTGGCGATGGCAAACGTCATAATGACCGAGGGGTTATACGACAAGGGCTTCATCGAGAGGCACACGAACACCTCTGTCGCCCAACTCATTAGCCACCTCTCGCAGTTTACGCCGGTAGGGGCGGAGAGGGTCAGCGGGATTGCCGCAGCCGATATCAGGAGGATAGCGGTGGAATACGCGAGCGCCGACAAGGCCGTCCTCCTCACGGGCGGAGGCGTATCGAAACACGCGGACGGGACGATGAACGAGAGAGCCGTCAGGCTGCTGCCGGTCATAACTGGCAAGATAGGCAGGCCCGGCTGCAATATCATCCCCGCGAAGGCCCTGGCCGGGAAGGACAGCCCGGATGCCAAAGAGCTGACTCCGGATATGTTACACCGGGATATCCAGGAAGGCAGGAAGGTCGGCATCTATATGGTGCACGGCTGCGACCCGGTCTACGGCTCCCCGGAGGCGTCGAAGATGGCCAGGGCGCTCGCGGACGAATCGCGGATACCGTTTATTGTGGCGATGGACACCCACGTCACCGACACCGGCCTGTTCGCGGACATGGTCCTGCCCGTGACGACTTTCCTGGAAGAGTACGGGCTTGAGACCGCGCCCGGACCGGGCGGCGAGACGATAGTCAACTACAGGCGGCCTGTAGTGCCCCCGATGGGCGAATCGAAGCCCTACGCCGAGGCGCTATCCTTAATCGCATCGAAGGCGGCCAGCCCGCTTTCGTTCTCCGATTCGGAGGACTACACGGGCCAGCTTGCGGGCCGGATAGACGGCCTGGCCGCGGCGGGCGGGGAGGAGATGCTCGCCTCCAAGGGCTTCTTCGTGTCGGCAAGGAACTCCGGCATGCAGCCCGGGAAGCTTGCCGTAACTATTGGGAAAAGCCTGCCCGGCTTCAGCCAGCCGTCCAAGTACAAGGACATGAAGCTCGAGGACCTTATACTCGTCACGTACGCGCCGTCCGGCTACAAAGAGGACTTCACGGAGAATAACCTGCTCCTCAAGGAGATATTCCACCAGAACAAGGCGTTCATAAACAGCAAGACGGGCGAGCAGCTGGGGCTCAAGACCTGGGATAAGGCGGTGTTTTCGACCCCGGCCGGGAAGATTGAGGCCACGGTGATGCTGACCCCGGGCATGGAGCCGAAGACCGTCGCCATGGCCAGGGGATGCGGCCACCAGGGCTACGGAAAGATAGAGGGCGCGGAGAAGTTCGAAAGCCGCGACCCGTTCACCACGGTCATATGGTGGGACGGCGACGGCAAAGGGACAAACCCCAATCTCCTGACGCCTTTCAGCATAGACAGAGAGTCCGGCGGCCAGGGGTGGATGATGACGAAGGTAACCGTCGAAAAAGCGGAAAAAGCCTAAGAGGAGCGAACAATGGGTAAAAACAACCGGATTATCGACCTGATTATGAAGTTGCCCACGGTAGAGGTAAAGCCGCTTCTCTTAAAGCTCTTGAAGATAAAACCGGCTTACCTTATCGCCGCCCTGGCAGTGGTCGCCGTGCCGGCCGTATTTTTGGCCTACGGCTTCGTGCACATGGTAGGGACGCAGAAGGTATACTGCCTCAACTGCCACGTCAACCAGCGGAACGTGGACTTCTGGAGGCAGTCGAAGCTGCACCCGGACATCGCGTGCCCGAAATGCCACGACGTGGACAAGGGCGTCTGGAACGCGGCCTTCCACTTCAATTTCTCCGCGAAGGACGATGCGGTCAACCCGCACTGCGTCGGCTGCCATAAAGACGACATGGACCGGCCCGTCGGGATAGACGCGAAGAAGACGGACAGGCCCCTGAGTGAGCTGATACGGATACCCCACGCGAAACACATAAGCGAGCTGGGGATAAAATGCACCTACTGCCATGCGAACATATTCCATGACAGGCGGCCCGCGGGATATGCCACCTACAGGCCGACGATGGATACCTGCTACACCTGCCACGACGAGAAGACGACCGCGTGCGACTCGTGCCACCCGAAGGGACTGCCCTCCGGCTTGTCGATGTCGGGCAAGGTCGGCGGCGGCAGGATGGCGTACAACCCGCCCGGCGCGGGCGCGGTGACGTTCGACCACAAGCGCCACGCAGCGAAGGGGCTGGCCTGCGACTCGTGCCACACGTCCGTGTTCCAGATGACTCACACCAAAGGCCGGATGACCATGGCCAGGATGTACGGCGGCAAGGACTGCGGCCACTGCCATGACGGCAAGGCCGCGTTCGCCTCGACCGAGTGCGGGCGCTGCCACGCCTCCGGCTCTCACGGCGGCGGGACCATCGCCTACCCCGGCGGCGGGAGCGGCAAGGTGCTGTTCTCGCACGACAAGCACTTAGGTTTCGGGCTTACGTGCGGCGAATGCCACTCGTCCTTGTTCGGGCTAAAGAAGACCGCGGGCGCGATGAAGATGGACCAGATGACAAAGGGCAAGCTGTGCGGCGGATGCCACAACGGGAAGAAGGCGTTCTCCTCCGAGGACTGCGCGAAGTGCCACCAGATGGGATAACGCGTACAGAGAGAGCCGGGGATGCCTGATACAGGCGTCCCGGATAGAGCTTAAACAAAAAGGGCGGCCAATCGGCCGCCTTTTTTTACTGTATATCGTACTTCTTTATCTTCCGGTAAAGCGTCGCCAGGTCTATCCCCAATATCTTGGCGACCAGCTCCTTGTCGCCCCCGTTCTCGGCCAGCACCTTCTGGATATAGCTAGCCTCGAACTCCTCATGCGCCTCTTTCAGGTGGTGGTTGAACCTCCCGCCGGGCCCCGAATGGAGGAACCGCTCCGACAGGTTCTCCATGACTATCTGGTCCGAGTCGCACACCACCACCGCCCGCTCGATGACGTTCCGTAGCTCCCTGATGTTGCCCGGCCAGGGGTAAGACAGGAACACCCGCTCGACGTTTTTATCGAGCCCCGCGACCTTGCTGCCCGACTCCTTCGTTATCTCCTTTATGAAGTGCCTGGCCAGGAAGATTACGTCGTCGCCCCGCTCCCTCAGGGGCGGCATGTTTATCTCGATTACGTTGAGGCGGTAGTAGAGGTCCTGCCGGAATAGGTGGCGCGCTATCAGGTCCTCTAAGTCCTGGTTGGTCGCGGCGATTATGCGCATGTCCACCGTGACGGGCTTTGTACCGCCCACCGGGATGAACTCCCTGTCCTGTATTAGCTTGAGTATCTTAACCTGGAGGCCCAGCGGCATCTCGCCGATTTCGTCAAGGAACAGCGTCCCGCCCTCCGCCTCCAGGACGAGCCCGCGCGCGTCCTTGTCCGCCGAGGTGAAGGCGCCCTTCTTGTGCCCGAAGAGCTGGCTCTCTAAGAGCTGCTCAGGTATCGCGGCGCAGTTAACCGAGACGAAGGGCCTGTCCTTCCGGGGGCTGTTATAGTGCGCAGTATGGGCCACCTGGCCCTTGCCCGTCCCGGTCTCGCCGGTAATCAGGATGTTGCTCGTGGCCGGTATCGCGCGCTCGAGCAGGCGGAAGACCCTGTGCATGGCCTCCGATTTGCCGATTATCTTCGAGAAGTCGTACTTCTCGGAGAGCTGCGCCCTAAGCTCGACGTTCTCCCTGACGAGCCGCTTTGATTCAAGGGCTTTTTTCACCCTCAGCTTCAGGTCCTCGTTCATGAACGGCTTGGTTATGTAGTCCGATGCGCCCATCCTCACGGCCTCGACGGCCGAGTCAATCGAGCCGAACGCGGTTATCATTATGACCGGCATCTCGGGCGCTATGGACTTGGCTTTTTTAAGGATATCGAGGCCGCCTATCTCGTCGATTTTTATGTCCGATATCACAAGGTCGAACACCGCGCTCTCCAGGAGCTTGAAACCGTCCTTGCCGCTCCCGGCCGTGGTCACGAAGTACCCGTCCGCCTTCAGGATGTGCGAGACGGCCTCGCAGATCGCCTTCTCGTCGTCTATTACCAGTATCCTGTCGGGCAAACTATCCCTCCTGCGGCGCCGCGGCGGGCTCAATTATCGGGAGCTTTATCGTGAAGGAGGTCCCTTCTCCGGGCTGGCTCATGACGGCTATGTCGCCCTTTAAGTCCTTAACGATGCTGTAGGACACGGCCAGACCAAGCCCCGTGCCCTTACCCGAAGGTTTCGTCGTGTAGAACGGGTCGAATATCTTGTCTATGTCTTCGGGCGGTATGCCTATGCCGGTGTCCGAGACCTCGACCACGGCCATCCTGCCCTTAGGCAGCACTTCCTCCTCGTAGGTCTTGATAGTGAGCCGGCCCTTGACCGGCATCGCGTCTAGGGAATTCAGTATCAGGTTGACGAACACGGACATCAGCCACTTCTCGTCCGCCATCACCATCAGCCTGTCGCGGCAGTACTCCACCGTAAGCTCGTGGCCCTTCAGCCCTTTATTGTAGCCGCCCATGAGGTCGAGCGACGACTTTACGCATTCGTTCACGTCCACCGGGGCCTTCTCCGCCTGGTAGCTCCTCGAGAACCCCGACATCTGCTGCACGATGTCCTTGATGCGGTTGATGTTGAACGCTATGGTGTTAAGGGTGTTGTCCGTGAACTCGTCGTACTTGTTCCCCTGTAGTATCTGTATGTACGAGTATATCGCGGTCAGCGGGTTGCCAATCTCGTGGGCGACGCCCGCGGCAATCCTCCCCAGCGCGGCCAGCTTCTCGGAGTGCATCATCTGCTGCTCGAGCTTCCTTACAGCCGTGATGTCCTGTATAAGCTCCACCACCTGCCGGACATGGCCGTCCGCGTCTTTAATCGGCGCGATGACTATCTGGAAGTGCCCCACGTTCTCGTTCGAGAGCGTGGCCAGCAGGTCGCCCGAGATATACTCCTGCACCGGGTCCCGCTTCTGGGCGGATTTCCTGCACACCATCTCCGAATGGCCGATAGTCCCGCCTCCGAAGACCGACGGGAGCGGGCATTCCGGGCAGGGCTGGGTCCTGTTCCTGTAGGCCGTGTAGCACGCCTTCCCCACCGCGTATTTCACGTTCTGGGTTATGACCTCGTTCGCCCACTGGACGACGTAGCCTCTGTCTATAAGCGAGACGCAGGCCCCGAACCCGGAGAGTATGGCGTTTAGTTTTTCCTTCTCCTCCGTTAGCTCGCTCGTGCGCTCCCGTATCTTGTTCTCTAGCTCCGCGGTATATTTCGCGCGCTCGTCCGCCGCGGTCTTCTTCTTGATGAGCACCACGAAGAAGATTGACGTGCCGATGACGGTGAAGAATATTATCGAGATGAGCCAGGAGTAAAGCCTCATGCTCCGGGCGATGAGCCCGGTAACGTCCGAATAAGGCGTCGTCACGCAGACGAACCACGTCTCCTGGCCTATGCGGGCGCGCGAGTACGAGATGAGCTTGTCCTCGCCCATCGGCGCGGTGTACACCCCGTACTCGGTTATCGAGCCCTCGAGCATCCTCTTCTCGGCGTCGAAGGACTTGTGGCAGGCGAAGCAGCTCTTGTCCGCCCGGGCCACGTTCCGGCCTATCATCTCCGGGCGCGATGGGTGGTATACCAGGGTGCCGTGGCTGTCCATCACCCACGCGTATCCCTTCTCGCCCATCCGTATCTGGGAGACGTACTCGCCCGCGATGTCGTCCACGCTCACCGCGAAAAGCGCCACCCCGTCGAACGAGCGGCCCCTATAGATGGGCGTCGCTATGATTATGTACCTCTTTACCGGGCTCATCTCGTTGACGTGGGTAAGCTCCGAGATG
>JBEKYB010000049.1:0-8501 GCA_049511435.1 Nitrospirota bacterium
GGTCCACGGTCGGCATGTATACGACATACCTGCCCGGCAGCGTGATATAGGAGGTGACGCGCGCCCCCTTCGTGCCGATGGGCTCCTTCGCCACCTGGACGAGTATCTCCTGGCCCTCCTGGAGCAGTTCCTCTATCGAGAGCGACGAGGTGCGCTTTCGTCTCGGGCGGGATGTCTCCTCCTCGAACTCGATAGCCTCCTCCTCCGTGATGTCCTCGTCCATGAGCTGCGCGTATTCCTCGATGCTGTTGTAGACGTCGGCAACATATAGAAACGCGGACTTCTCGAGCCCTATGTCCACGAATGCCGCCTGCATGCCCGGCAGTACCTTGACCACCCTGCCCTTATAGACGTTCCCGGTATTCCCCCGGTCCTTTTGGCGCTCGATAAATATCTCCGTCACCAGCTTGTTCTCGAGCAGCGCGACCCTCGTCTCCTGGTGCGTCGCGTTGATTATAATCTCCGTTGCCATATGCCTCTTTTCAAAAGTTAAATTTCTATTCTTTTTATCCTGACCGCCCTCGCATGGGCGGGGTCTATCGAGAATAATGCCTGGGCGACCTCGAACGGCTTTGCAGAGCGGCCTTCATACGGAACCAGGGTAAACCTGATACTTGCGCCCCGGTCGTCCCGCAGAACCTACATGGCCTCGACCATGGGCCGGATATTCACCTGCTTCTCGCCCTTGTCGCTCACCCTCAGCACTGTCGCCTCGTCCCGGGCCATGAAGGCCGAGACCAGCGCCTCAAGCGAGTCTTCCTGCAAGTGCTGAACCGAGTCGACCCGGACCGGCTCGAGCCGGTATGTGAAGCGGGTCGCTCCCGCGCCCGCGGCAGGCTCGCTGGCTGAGAGCACCCGCGCCTCTATCAGGGAAATCCCTTGGGGCAGCTGGGCGTTCAATTTCTTGACGGCTTCGCCTAAGTCTATCGCATAACTCAGCTCAATGTCAAGGATTTCTGCCTCGGACTCTATCCCGACGGCAAGCGCCGGGCCAAAACTTATGCGTGGCCGGGGGTTGAACCCTTCTGAAAAGACTACCGGCAGGCCAGCCCTAGAAACCGCCCTCAGGAAGACCGTCATCAGCTCGGCGTGGGACAAAAGCGCCAGGGGCATCAGCTTCGAGTACTTTATCCTGACGCGGGACGAGCAATGCGCGGCGCCCGAGACAGCCGGAGGAGACAGGACTTGCCCCGCCTGAAGGTTAGGATGATTGGTGTCTTTCGGGGCAAACGGGCCTATTTTCTCCCTTGGGCAGTCAAGCCCGCATGCGGCGCACCGAGTATTGCAGTCAGGCGAGGCGGCGGCCGAAAGCGCCTTCTCATACTCTTTTTTGAGGAACTCCGTGCTCACCCCGGTGTCTATATGCTCCCACGGCAGCACATCGTCCAGCCCGAAGGTCTTCTCCGCCTCCCGTTCGATATCGAGTCCGGCGGCGGCGAACGCCTCCTGCCAGGTCTTGTAGTCGAACGCCTCGCTCCAGCCGTCGAAGCGCGCCCCCATCTCCCAGGCGCTAAGGAGCGCCCGCCCCACCTCGCGGCTGCCCCGCGAGAACGCCGCCTCCAGCACGCCCGTCTCCACATGGCTCGTCTTGACGGCGAACGGCCTTTTCCCCAGGACGCGCCGCAGCATGTCCTTCTTCCGCCGAAGCTCCGGCACCCCCGCCTGGCCGAGCCACTGGAACGGCGTGTGCGGCTTCGGGACGAACGCGGATACTCCGACGTTTACCCCTTTTCGCCTGCCGCCCGCCTTTCTGCCGGTATCCAGCACCTTCCTGGACAGCCCTATTATCCCCTCGATATCCTCGTCTGTCTCGGTCGGCAGGCCGACCATGAAGTAGAGCTTTATCAGATCCCAGCCCTCCGAGAATACCGTCGTCGCCGTCTCGATAAGCGCAGCATCCGTAATGTTCTTGTTGATTACGTCCCTCAGCCTCTGGGTACCGGCCTCGGGCGCGATGGTGAAGCCGGTCTTCCGCACGCGCTTTATCTCGCGGCACATCTCAGGCGAAAGCGTCCCTACTCGGAGAGAAGGCAAGGATATGGACACCCGGCCCGCCTCGCACGAGTCCATCAGGGCCTTCATCAGCGGCAGGAGATGCGAGTAATCGCCTGCCGAGAGCGCGCCCAGAGACAGCTCTTCGTACCCGGTCGACTCTATGGAAGTCTTAGCCAGACGTAAAACCTCTTCCGGCGAGCGCTCGCGCACCGGGCGGTATATGTACCCCGCCTGGCAGAACCTGCACCCGCGCGAGCATCCGCGCGCGATCTCCAGCGCGACCCGGTCATGCACCGCCTGGATGTACGGGACGAGCGGCTTTTCGGGATAGGGGGCGGCATTAAAGTCCTTGAGCAAACGCCGCTTTATCCTGTCCGGCCCGCCGGCGATGTTTTTTATCTCTTTTATCCTGCCGTCCGGATTATTTATCACCTCGAAATGCACGGGCACGTAAACGCCTTCTATCTTCGATAGAGCCGAGAGCAGAGCGGCGCGGTCGTTCGACCCCTTACAGGAGATGACGGCGTCCGCAATCTCAAGGATTGCATCCTCGGCTTCGCCTATGAAGAACGCGTCGATGAATCCGGACAGCGGCTCCGGGTTTGTCGCGCAAGGCCCGCCCGCGATTATCAGCGGGTGCTCCGGGCCCCGGTCTTTTGATAAAAGGGGTATGCCCGAAAGAGACAGCATGGTCAGGATGTTGGTGTAGGACAGCTCATACTGGAGGGTGAACCCGACTATATCCAGCTCGCCCAGCGGCGTGCCGGTCTCCATGGTAAAGAGCGGTATATCGTGCTCGCGGAGCTGATTCTCCATGTCCGTCCAGGGGCAGTACGCGCGCTCCGCGTACACGTCCTCACGGGCGTTCAGTATGTCGTAGAGTATCTTTAGCCCCAGGTGCGAGAACCCGACCTCGTAGGTGTCCGGGAAGCACAACCCGAACCGGAGCTTCACCCGTGCCGGGTCCTTCATGCACGCGTTCACCTCCGCGCCGATGTATCGCGAGGGCTTGCTTACCAGCGGGAGGATGTTTAGGATTTTATCTTTCATGTTTGACATTAGGTTAAATCCATTCATCGCGGTGCATTTTATTAGCACGCAAATAAATGTCTTTATTTCCGCTGTAGTTATTGGCAATTTCGTTCCAAGTTATCAGCTTCATGCCGAGTTCCTTGGAGTCCGTTTTATCTATTTTTATAGGCTTATATCCTGATGAATGGAGTCCTATAAAATATATTTCTGGAATACCACAACAACCGGTCATCAATTTTTTTGCGTCTACTAGATGTCTAAGTTGTTTATTATTAAATCCTTCATGAGCCTTTGCTTCGATTATTACAATTGCTCTATTGTCTAAAAACAATGCTAAATCGAAAGTCAATTTTCTTAAACTGCAGCATTCAGTGGATTTGGATAAACAAGGTTCCAATCCCTCTTCTTTGTGGAAAAAGGATTTATCACGGAAGAAACAAACTTCATAACCGATTTCTTTTATCTCCGGCAGCTTTTTTCCTAGCGCTCTTTCAATAATGTCCAAAAATGGCGAATGGTTGCGAAGTAGGTCATGAAATAAGAAACTTGTAAAATATCTCTCCTCGCGGGTAATATCCTGCCATCGTTTTTCATTAAGAACGTTCACTTCATCTCCAAATTAAATGGGTAAGGGTTAATAGAACAGTTTGAATCGGCGCAGATTCACGTTTATCAGGAGCCCAAGCGCGATGAGCGTGGTGAGCGCGGACGTGCCGCCGTAGCTTACGAGCGGCAGGGGCACGCCGACGACGGGCATGATGCCGACGGTCATCCCGATGTTGATGACCACGTGGAAGAATATCATCGCCACCGCGCCGACCGCGATAAGAGAGCCGAACCTGTCCTTCGACCTGTGCGCCGTCTCGATACCCCAGAGGATGATGAACAGGAATACCATCAGGACGATGAACGAGCCGATGAACCCCCACTCCTCGGAGATGACCGAGAATATGAAGTCCGTGTGCCGCTCCGGCAGGAAGCTCAGCTGGCTCTGCGTCCCGTGGAGGAAACCCTTACCCGTGAGTGAGCCGGAGCCTACCGCGATCTTCGACTGGATGATGTGGTACCCCGCGCCGGAAGGGTCCATGTCCGGGGACAAAAACACGAGCAGGCGCTTCCGCTGGTAGTCCTTCAGGTGGCCCCAGAAGAGCTTCCAGGCGAGCGGCATCGAGAGCGCCGAGGCCAGCGCCAGGTAGATGAACGACTTGAGCCTTATGCCCGCGACGATGGCCATCCAGCAGAATATGAACATGAACATAAGCGCCGTGCCCAGGTCCGGCTGCTTGACCACAAGCACCACCGGCACCAGCACGAGCAGGAGCGGCTTTAAAAGCTGCCTCAGGGTATGCCCGCCGGTCAACCCGTCCTCGGAGAAGTACTTGGCCAGGGCGATGATAAGGAAGAGCTTAGCGACCTCGGATGGCTGGAACGACAAAGGCCCCAGCGGGAGCCACCTCTGCGCGCCCATGCCGGTGCGTCCCATAACCAGGACGGCCGCGAGCAGAATGAGCGAGGTCCCGTAGAAGACGTATCCCCAGCGCTCGAGCCTCCTGTAGTCGTAGGCCACAGTGAAGGCCATTACGACCACGCCCAGCCCCATCCAGTAAGCCTGCTTCACGAACAGCGAATGCCGGCCGTGGTCCATGCTGTATGTGGCGGAATAAACCGCGGTCATGCCTATGGCTATGAGCGCCAGGAGCGCGAACACGAACGTCCAGTCGAGGTTTGCAACCAAACGCTGCTCTTTCATCTGGCCGCCTTTGCCGTCCCGGTCGAGTTCCTGAAATTCTTAAGCGCCTTCTTAAGCGGTGCGCCGGTGAGGTTGCCGAAGCCGTTCTTCTCGGCGATGCTCTGGTCGTCCACCCTTAGGTACGCCTCTATGACTTTTTTGGCAAGCGGCGCGGAGGCGGAGCCGCCGTGCCCGCCGTGCTCCACCAGCACGCATACCGCGATCTTCGGGTCCTCCATGGGCGCGACCGCGACGAACCAGGCGTGGTCGGCGAACTCCTTGCCCGTGCCCTTGCCTTTGCCCAGGCCGATTACCTGCGCGGTGCCCGTCTTGCCGCCTATGGTTACCCAGTCGGACTTGGCCCCGTGCGCGGTGCCGTGCGGTTCGTTGACGACGCCCTTCATCCCGTCCTTGATTATTTCCAGGTTCTCCGGTTTTACCGGGGCCTTCCAGAGCGTCACCGCCGGGAACACCATCGTGCCCCTGCCGTCCCTGTATTTCACCGCACGCACCACCTGCGGCTGGTACAGCACGCCGCCGTTCGCCACCGTGGCGGCCATACGGGCCAGCTGGATTGGGGTGACGCTCACGTAGCCCTGGCCTATCGAGCACGATATTGTCTCGCCCGCGTACCAGGGCTCGTGCCGGACGCGCATTTTCCATTCCGTGGACGGGATGAGGCCGCTCTTTTCCCTTAGGCCTATGCCGGTCGGGCATCCAAGACCCAGGTAGCCCGCGTATTTCGCTATGTTGTCTATGCCCAGCCTGTCGCCCAGCTTGTAGAAGTACACGTCGCAGGACTCCACTATTGCCCGGTGCAGCGATATGGCCCCGTGGCCCTTCTTTTCCCAGCAGCGGAACGTGCGGTTGCCGAAGAAGAACCCGCCGGTGCAGTATTCCACGGGGCTGGTGAGGCTTGCCTTGCCCGTCTCCAGCCCGGCGAGCGACATCGCCAGCTTGAACGTGGAGCCCGGCGGGAACTGGCCCTGGAGCGCCCTGTTATTGAGCGGCTTGCCCGGGTCCATGGTCAGGTAGGCCCATTCCTTCGAGTTAAGCCCCAGCGGGAAGATGTTCGGGTCGAAACCGGGTTTCGAGGTCATGGCCAGGACGTCGCCGGTCCTCGGGTCGAGCGCGACTATGGCCCCGGCCTTGCCGGCAAGCGACTCCTCTGCCGCCTTCTGCGCCCTGAAGTCGAGGGTGGTTATGAGGTCGTCGCCCGCCACCGGCTCTACGTTATAGACCGTCTTTATCTGCCGGCCCATGGCGTCCACCTCGATGCCTTTTTTCCCGGCCTCGCCCCGTATTATCTTGTCGTACGCCTTTTCAAGCCCGTACTGGCCGATGAGGAAGTCCGGGTTCAGGCCCTGGTACTCGGCAAGTCCCTGCTGGTCCGGCGAGACCTTCCCGATATAGCCAAGGAGGTGCGCGGCGAACTCCCCGTAAGGGTAGCTGCGCCTCAGCTCGACCTGCACCATGACGCCTGGGAGTTCATCCTTTGCGGCCTCGACCCGCGAGACCTCGGCGAAGCTCGCGTTATCCCTAACGCGGATTGGCTGGTAAGGGTTCCTGTTTATTTCCGACCTTATCAGCAGATCCAAATCCTGCGGCGTCATCCCCAGAATGCCCGCGAGCTTCGGGACTGCGCCGGGCGAGTTCCTGGCGTCCTCGGGCGTGAATATGATCGCATAGCTTGGCGTGTTGGCGGCCAGGGGGATGCCGTTTCTGTCGTATATGATCCCGCGCGGAGGCCTTATGCTTATTATCCTGATGCGGTTATTCTCGGAGAGCTCGCGGTAGTAAGAGCCCTTGATTACCTGCAGATACCAGAGTCTCAGCACTATTACGGCGAAAAATGCAAGCACGCATACGCTCAGGATCCAGAGGCGCTTTTTTACGTCGCCCTCGCCCTCGCCGCCCTTGCCGTAGATGCCGTTTTGGTACTTCATACTATAATCGCGCCCGGTAAACGGGGCAGCGCCTGGTAATCAAAGCCGGACCTGGAGCTGCCTTACCTTTTGAAGCCACGGCACCCGCCTGGCCAGGAGCTCCTTGAAGAGCCACAGGATGAAGACCCCGGCGAAGGCGTTGTAAGCCGCCTGGGGCAGGCCGAACCTTAGCGCTAAGTAAAGCGTATCCTGGCCGCCTCGGACCGTGCTGACTAGCGCCGCCGTATATATGCCGCCCAGGAGGCTTGCCGTGAAGATGCCGCCGAAATTGGACGACTCGCCGATGTTGAACCACTTCTTGCCCGCCCGGCTGGCCAGGTACCCGATTATGGCGTATTCGGAGACGAAAAGGCCTATGTACCCCCCGGACAGGCAGTCGTCCAGGAACCCGGCGAACGCGCCGTACAGTATGCCCGCCCAGGCGCTCTCGGTGATGGCGAACGCATAGAGCGCTATCAGCATCAGGCTGGGCTTGACGCCGTATATCGAGAGCAGGTCGCCCGCCGCGGCCTGGAGCACCGCCGTGGCGATGAACACCGCGAACACGTAGAGGTTGAGCTTCACGGCCGGGCCGCCTCCTTCTTTGCGGGTGCGGGCTCGGGCGCGGGACGGGCGGGAGGAGTATACATGAGCACCATCATCTCCTCGATGCCTTTGATGTCCGCCGTGGGTCTGACCATGATATCCTGGAAATACCCCTGCTGGGGTTTTACGGCCTTCACTATCTCGCCGACCGGCATCCCCGCCGGGTAGACGCCGTCCAGTCCGGAGGTGATTACCAAGTCTCCGGCGGCCACGTCCGCCTGCTTCCCGACGTACTGGAACCTGCAAAGCTCGTTGCCTTCACCGACTAATATTCCCGGCTCACGGGTCCGCTCCGTCACGCAGGAGACCGCGCTGCCGGGGTCGGTTATGAGCATTACCCGCGAAGTGTGGCCGTCCGTCCGCATCACCTTGCCTACTATACCGGTATATACAGCCGCGGGCATATTCTTGCGTACCCCGGCCGACTCGCCCTCGTCTATCCAGGCGGACTTGAACCACGTCGAGGCGTCCCTGCCGATCAGGTGCGCCGGGACCATCCTGTACGGCAGCCCTTCCCTTAGCGCCATAAGCTCGCCCACGCGCACGTCGGACGCCAGGAGGTTCCTGAGCCGTGTGTTCTCAAGGCTAAGCGCCCCGTTTTGCTTCCTCAGTGCCGCGTTCTCCCTGCCCGCCCCGACCAGGTTGAAATAGCCGTTCCAGGCGTCCTTCACCGAACCTGTAATGATGTTTACGGCCCTGGCGAAGGGATAGGCTAAGGCGCTCACGCCGCGCTCGGCCAGGCCGGCGCCCCGCGGCTGCCGCACCTGCGATGTCATGATAAGAAAACTTGCAAGGACTACAGTGATTAAAAGGAGGAGGCCCTTGTTCTTCGAGAAGTATCGAAACATTATAATCAGGTCCTGACCGAGACTCTCCTTAGCAGGTCAAGTTCGTCAAGCGCTTTACCGGTACCCATTACGACCGCCGAAAGCGGGTCTTCCGCAATCACTATCGGCAGCGCGGTCTCTTCCCGGATAAGTACGTCTATGCCCTTCAGGAGCGCGCCTCCGCCCGCCAAGACTATGCCTTTTTCCACGATGTCGGCGGCAAGCTCCGGCGGGGTATTCTCGAGCGTTACTTTAATGGTGTTGACGATGGTCAGCACCTGTTCCATGAGCGCCTCCCGTACTTCATCGTCATCTATTATCAGCGTCTTCGGTATGCCGGAGACGAGGTCGCGGCCGCGGACTTCCATGGTCTTCGGCTCGTCATCC
>JBEKYB010000050.1:0-8255 GCA_049511435.1 Nitrospirota bacterium
TGGATATATTACCCGGCTAAGGGCGTCCTTGAGGGAAAACGGGTCAAAGACGAGCCGGCCGGGATATTCTGGGGGGCGGAGGCTTCTAAATGCCTTGAGAATGTGCTTTCGAGCGTACCGGCGCTCCTGAGGCCAATCGCAAAGAAGGCGGTCAAAAAAAAGGCGGCGCTGCTCGCTTCATCGAGGGCCCTTTCCGCCGTTACGAGCGTCGAGGTCCGGGACGCGTTCCTTTCCGAGACCCCGGGGCCGTTCCAGGGGCCGCTCAAGAGATGTCTTAAGGAGTTGGGTCTAATAAATGGTTAAGGGCACGCACTCATATCACCTGGACCGGTACTCCATCTACTGGTGGATATCCTGGGGGGCGACTAACATCCCGAAACACCTGGCGAATTTCATCGGCGACAGGATTGCCGACTGGCTCTTCCGCAGCAAGTCCGGTGACATCGTCTCCGAGCAGGTAAGGAACCTCGACCATATCCTGGGCGATTCGGTATCGGCCCCGGAAAAAACGAAAATAATAAAAACACTCTGGCGCAGGCACGGCCGGTTCCTGCTCGACCTGTTCCGTTTCGAGAGGATGAGCGACAAGCAGATAAAGAAGATAGTCACGGAATTCCAGGGCGTGGAGCATATACACAGTGCGGTGGAAAAGGGTAAGGGTGCTATAATACTTACCGCGCACCTGGGCCACTGGGAGCTTGGCGGCATCCTGCTCAAGTACCTCGGGTTCAAGGTGAACGTGGTGCAGTACCTTTACGACTCGGAGCGTCAGAACAGCCTCCTCGACAAGAACAAGCAGATAAGGGGGATAAAGATTATAGATTCGGACGACCCGACGGGGTTCGCGATTAGCGTGCATAATGCTCTAAGGAGAAACGAGCTGGTAGCCATACAGGGGGACAGAGACCTGGCAAGGAACGGCGTAAGGGTAAACTTCTTCGGGCATCCGGCCTGGTTCCCGAAAGGGCCGGTGCTGCTCGCGATGAAGACCGGGGCGCCGCTCATACCCGCGTTCACCATTATGGGCCGGAACGGACGCTACCAGCCGGTCGCGGAGCCGGAGATAAGCCTTCAGATTACAGGGGACATGGCCTCCGACCTGGAGACGAACGTATCGAAAGTGGCCGCCGTCTTTGAGAAATACGTGCGGCTCTATCCGGAGCAGTGGTTTAATTTTTACTATTTCTGGGAATAAAACCCTTGACTTGGGGCCCAATGTTTTGTCAATATAGCCGCACTGGTTTCAGGTTTAGGGAGGCAAGATGAATTATTACCGGCGGTTCAAGAGTTACACAATGACCCAGGTGGTGGACGCCATGCTGGGTATGGTAGGCAACAGCTCAGACGAAAACCTTATCCGTTTTACCTACCTGGCTGAAAAAATCGCCAAGAAGGATTACTATATAAGGACCATCAGGTGGATACGCCGGATGTTCAAGGACGGCCACCCGAGCCTGGCCGTCGCCAAGAAGATAATCCGCGAGACCCACCCCAACGTCCGGAAAAGGTTAGTCAAGGCGTTCATCATAAACCAGCTCCTGCTAGGGACGAACAAGCGGAAGGCATTTCAGGACTCAGGCGGGGGCTTTTACCCTCCCGGCCTGTACGTCATCTCGCCCAGCATGCGCTGCAACCTGAACTGCTTCGGCTGCTATGCGGGCAGCTACAAGAAATCCGACGAACTCAGCTTCGAGGAAATCGACAGCGTTATAAACCAGATGAAGGAGATGGGGGTTCATTTCTGCGTCGTATCCGGCGGCGAGCCGTTCTTCAGGAAGGACATACTCGACCTCTTCGAGAAGCACCACGACGTGGCCTTTTTGGTATATACCCACGGGGGGCTTCTGGACGAGGCCCTGGTAAAGAGAGTGGCGGAGCTGGGCAACGTGTTGCCGTGCATCAGCATCGAAGGCTATGAGGAGGAGACGGACGCGAGGCGGGGGAAGGGGCATTTTAAGAAGGTGATGCACGCGATGGACCTCCTGAAGGAGGCCGGCGTGCTGTTCGGCTTCTCCTGCACGGCTACCAGGAAGAACCACGATATCATCACCTCGGATGCCTACATCGAGATGCTCATCGACAAAGGCTGCACCGTGGGCTGGTTCTTTACTTACGTGCCTATCGGGCGGGAGCCGAACATCGACCTCATGCCGACGCCTGTGCAGAGGGCCGAGCTTAGGGAGAGCGTCTGGAGGTTCAGGAACACGAAGCCGATCCTGCTGGCGGATTTCTGGAACGACGGCCAACTGGTCGGCGGGTGCCTCGCGGGCGGCCGTAAATATTTTCATGTCAACGCAAACGGGGATATCGAGCCGTGCGTCTTCTGCCATTTCGCGGTCGATAACATACGGAATACGACGATTAAAGACGCGCTCATGTCGCCGCTTTTCACGACCATCCGGGAAAAGCACAAGGAGAACGAAAACAGGCTCACCCCGTGCATATTGATAGACAAGCCGGAGTACGTCAGGGAGGCGGTGCTGATATCCGGCGCGAGGCCGACCCATCCCGGGGCCGAAAAGCTCATTACAGACCTGGCGCAAGACATAGACAAATATGCCGAGGAGCATTGCCGTCTGGCGGGCGAGGCATGGGAGAAGATTAAGGCCGAGAAAGAGGCCGGGGAGAAGCAGCAGGCACCGGTGTAACGCGGATATAAAAATGGTGCCGAGGCGCAGAATCGAACTGCGGACACGAGGCTTTTCAGGCCTCTGCTCTACCATCTGAGCTACCTCGGCACAGGCGGTTAAAATACCAGACACGCCGGCGGTTTGTCAAGCAGGAAATAACAGGAAAGGGGGCACGGGCAGTTACCCGCTGCCGTCGGCTCACTTACGAAATAAATCCCCGAGGTAGTCCCGGATGAAGCAGGTTTTTAAAAGACCCGAGTCCTTAAAGCCCGCCCCTTTCAGGTTCTGCCCGGGCTGCAGCCACGGCACCCTCCACCGCATGATAGCCCAGGCGGTGGACGAGCTGGGCATGCGCGAGAAGACCATCGGCATTGCTCCCGTAGGATGCGCCGTCTTCGCATACGACTACTTCAATTTCGACGTGCTCGAGGTCGCGCACGGAAGGCCGCCTGCGGCATGCACCGGCATGAAGAGGGCCCTTCCGGACAGGCTGATATTCAGCTACCAGGGAGACGGCGACTTAGCGGCCATCGGGACGGCCGAGATAATACATGCCGCGAACCGCGGAGAGAACTTCACTGTCATCTTTGTCAACAACGCGACATACGGCATGACCGGAGGACAGATGGCTCCGACCACCCTCGTCGGCCAGAAGACCACTACGACCCCCAGGGGCAGG
The DNA here is from genome assembly GCA_049511435.1 of Nitrospirota bacterium. GTDB lineage: Bacteria > Nitrospirota > JACRHJ01 > JACRHJ01 > JACRHJ01 > JBEKYB01. The sequence goes on from JBEKYB010000050.1 coordinate 3,310, forward strand.
AAGCCCGAGGAGGACGGCTACCCGATGCGTGTCGCGGAGATGCTGGCAACGCTCGATGCGCCGTATTATATCGAACGCACCTCGATGGATTGCGCAAAGGACGTGTTGGGGACGAAGAAGGCGATAAAGAAGGCCTTTACATACCAGATGGAGGGCAGGGGCTTCACGTTCGTCGAGGTCCTTTCGCTCTGTCCGACCAACTGGGGAATGGACCCGCTAAAATCGCTCGAATGGGTGGCCGGGCCGATGAAGAAGATATTCCCCGTCGGCGTCTTCAAGGACGGCGGGAAGGCCACGGGGCGGTAAACTTATGCATAACGATGTATTGATAGCCGGTTTCGGCGGGCAGGGCGTGCTTCTGGCCGGGAAGCTCCTGGCATGGGCCGGGATGATAGGGGGCAGGCACGTCACCTGGTTCCCTTCTTACGGCGCCGAGATGAGGGGTGGGACCGCCAACTGCACGGTAATAATCGCGGACGACGAGATAGGCTCCCCTGTCGTCGACAGTCCGGGCGCGCTGGTCGCCCTTAACGACGCCTCGGCTGTTAAATTCTCGGGCAAGGTCGTGCGCGGCGGGGTCATTATACTTAATTCTTCCCTGGTGAAGACGGAGATAAAGAAGCCGGGCGTGAAGATATACAGCCTGCCCGCGAGCGAGCTGGCGGAAGGGCTCGGCAACGCAAAGGTGGCTAACATGGTCATGCTGGGGGCATACCTAAGGCTTACCGGCTCGGCTACCGTCGAGGACGTCGCCCGGGCGCTTGACGAGACCCTTCCGGCACGCAACAAGTCCCTGCTGCCGATGAACATCGCCGCGCTTCAAAAGGGCTATTCCCTGGTGGCCGGATGATCAGGAAGGCCCGTATCCAGGACGTAAAAAAAATCAAGGAACTTATCAATACGTATGCCGAAAAGGGCGAGATGCTCCCCAGGCCCATGGGAGATATATATAACTCCCTGCGCGACTTCACCGTCTACGAAGAAAACCCCGCAGGAAAGGACGAATCCGACGGCAGGATAATAGGCGTCGCCGCCCTGCATGTACTGGGCTGGGAAGGACTGGCGGAACTGCGCTCCGTCGCCGTCGCCCCGGATTATGCCGGGAAGGGGGTTGGCCATAAGCTGGTTTCGGCCTGCCTGAAGGAAGCGGCGGAACTCGGCGTAAAAGAGGTCTTTGTACTTACTGAAATCGAGGATTTCTTCCGCAAGCTCGGGTTCCGGAAGGCCGTGAAGGAAGACCTTCCCCAGAAGGTATGGACCGAATGCCGGAACAAGTGCGTCAAATACCCCGACGAGTGCAACGAGACGGCACTGACATTGCCGCTCGATTGATGAATACAGGGGTTTACGTCCACATACCCTTCTGCATCCGCAAGTGCCATTACTGCTCGTTCAATTCCATCCCTTACGAAAAAGAAACCGCCGCCAGGTACATGGATGCCCTTTCCCGGGAAATAGATTCCTGCCGTAACCTGCGCGGGATAACGAGCGTCTATATCGGTGGAGGCACTCCGTCCATAATCCCGCAGCACGACTTGGAAGCCCTGCTCAAGCGCCTGAATGGAAAATTTGATATAGCGGAAGGCACGGAGGCCACGCTCGAGGCGAACCCGGGCGCACTCCACGGCCTGGATTTAAAAAAGATTCGTGACGGCGGGATAAACCGCATCAGCCTTGGAGTGCAGTCGTTCGACCCGGACGAGCTTATAAAACTGGGCAGGCAGCACGGCATAATGGAGGTAGGGCGCTCGGTTAAGGAACTGCGCGAGGCCGGTTTTAAGAACTTGAGCCTCGACCTCATATACTCCATCCCCGGCCAGGACGAAAGGAAATGGAAGGAATCCCTTGAAAAGGCCGCCTCGCTCGGGCCCGAGCACATCTCTATTTACGACCTATCCATCGAGGTGGGCACGCGTTTTTATTCGGAGGTGAAGGCGGGAAGACTTGCGCTCCCGCCGGAGCCCGTCCAGGTGGATATGTACCTCCATGCCATTGAGTTTCTGGAGGGCGCGGGTTTTCATAGATACGAGATATCGAATTTCGCCAGGCCGGGCTATGAATGCGCGCATAACCTCAACTACTGGTCCGTCGGGGAGTATATAAGTTTTGGCGCCGGCGCCCATTCATATATCGACGGGAAGCGGACCAGGAACATAGAGGATGTCGGGAGATATATCGACACGGTAACTTCCGGCGGCCGGGCAGCGGAGTGCGAGGAAGCCCTGTCCGCCCAAGATATGATTAGAGAGTTCGTGATGCTGTCGCTCAGGAAGGCAGAGGGCCTGTCGCTTGAGGAGTTCAGGGAGAGGTTCGGCCGGAGGTTCAAGGAACTTTACGGCGGCAAGCTGGATCCGCTTTTCCGGGCCGGATATCTCGGAGAAAATAAAGGGTATATTTACCTGACCGTAAAGGGTATTCTCGCCTCAAACAGGGTCATAACCGAATTTTTTTGAGGCTATTTTTTTGTTTACACTGTCTGGCCTTGGTGTTATATTATGAAGCTTCGTAAGGCGAGTAGTAAAGGAGGAGTAATTTGTATTTTTTTCCCTTTAAGAAACTGATACTTGCATTCCTGGCGCTCCTGGTCTTCTCCGCCTATGCGGCTGCCGAGGAACCGGGAGCGAAAGTAACCGATATACAGATATCCGGCAACAGGAAGGTCGAATCCGAGACCATACGCTCCAAGCTGACCATAAAGGTTGGCGATAATTTCTCACCCTCGGCGGTCCGGGCCGACATCTCCACGGTATACAAGATGGGCTACTTCAGCGATATCAGGGTAGTGGCCGAAGGCTACGAGGGCGGCATCAGGCTCATTTTCAACGTGGTGGAGCGGCCGATAATCAGCGCGTTCACTTTCGAGGGCAACAAGAAACTGGATGCCGCGAAGCTCCGCGAACAGGTGAACCTCTCCGCTTATTCCATCTATAACCCCTCCCTTGTGGACGAGAACGCCGAGAAGTTGAGGCTGTTTTATCAGAACGAGGGCTATTTCAACGCAAAGGTCATGCCCATAATAAAGGTCCAGCCCAAGGACGTGAAGGTGATCTTCCTGATAGACGAGGGCGCGAGGGTCATAATAAAGAAGATTGAGTTTATCGGCAACGACAAGATAAGCAGCAAGAAGATACTGAAGGCCATGGCTACCAAGAAGTACATACCGCTCTGGTCATACATCATGAAGACCGGCACGTATAAAATCGTCGAGTTCAGCCAGGACATCGACAGGATAAAGGGCCTCTATTACAACAACGGCTACCTTCAGGTGTCCGTGGGCGAGCCGAAGGTCGATATAGACCAGGCAAGGAAATACCTCACCATAACGGTGCCGATTCACGAGGGCAACCAGTTCAGGTACAGGAACCTGGATATGTCCGGTAACAAGATATTCACGAAGGAGGAGCTTTTCAAAAATATGAAAAGCAAGGCGGGCGATATAATGAACCGCGACCTCCTGAAGGAAGACGTTGTCGCCATGTCCGACCGTTACGGAACCAAGGGATATGCCTTCGCCACTATTTCCCCGGTCGTAAACCCCGACCCGGATAAAAAGCTCGTGGACGTAACGCTTGAAGTGAACGAGGGCGACCAGATATTCGTCAACAGGATCAACATACAGGGCAACGTCAAGACCCGGGACAAGGTAATAAGGCGCGAGATCAAGTTCAGCGAAGGCGATATATACGACACGTCCAGCCTGAAACTGACCTACGAGCGGCTGAAGAGGCTCGACTTCTTCGAAGACGTCGAGATCGTCCCCGACAGAAAAGGCAATTCGGACGTCGTTGACTTAAACGTCAAGGTGAAGGAAAAATCCACAGGCTCGTTCAGCATCGGCGGCGGCTACAGCACCGTAGACCGCCTGGTCGCGATCGGCGAGGTGACCCAGAACAACTTCCTGGGGCGCGGCGACCTCGCGAAGTTCAAGGGCGAGTTCGGCTCCCGCACCCAGAACTACACCCTGAGCTTTATGGAGCCATGGCTGTTAGACAGGCCTATATCATTAAGGGTGGACGCTACCAAGGAGCAAAGGGCCTATAACGGCTACACCGAAAAATCCGCGGGCGGCACCGTCAGCCTGGGCAAGCGTTTCATGGATTATTACGGCGTTACCGGCTCGTACTCCTGGATGGATACCAAGTATTCGGCCATCGTTACGTCTATCAGTGAAGACCCGCACTACTACCAGTCCGAAAACCTCCACACCACCGGCAAAGTAGGCCTCAACCTTTACAGGGACAGCAGGGACAGCCTCGTGGACCCCAGGCGGGGCAACAACAACTCTGTTTATGGAGAATACGCCTCGACCGTCCTTGGCGGCACGAACGCCTTCTACAAGGTGATAGCCGACTCCACCTGGTACTTCCCGTTCTACTGGGAAACGGCCTTCTCGCTCCATGGCAGGATCGGCTACTCCGAGGGCGCGGACGGCAGGTATGTCCCGCTTTACGAACGGTTCTACGTCGGCGGCATCGACACGGTGCGCGGCTTCAATTGGGGAGCCATAGGACCCAAGGCGCAGATCCCGGTAAGGAACACGTCCGGCCAGGTACGGGACTTCTACCCGGGCGACCCGGTCGGCGGCAACAAGGAGCTCATCTTCAACTCGGAGTATACGTTCCCGCTCATCCCGAGCATAAAGCTGCGCGGGGTGGCGTTTTTTGACGCCGGAGACGCCTACAACGACAGGGAGACAATGGACCTCGGGAGGTTGAGGTACAGCTCGGGCGCAGGCGTCAGGTGGATTTCTCCAATGGGCCTTATCAGGCTCGAATACGGCATCGATATTTTCAGGAAACCCGGCGAGGATATAGGCAAATTTGAATTCTCAATGGGTTCGATGTTCTAAAAAACCGGAGGTGAGTCAAGATGAAAAGGGTGCTATGTCTTTTAGCGGCGGCAGGTATTGTAATGGCGGTATCATCGGCTTCCCTGGCCGCGGATAT
>JBEKYB010000051.1:0-8225 GCA_049511435.1 Nitrospirota bacterium
CCACTGGACATGCCGCCAAGCAAACCTCGGGTATCCTCATCCCGCAATTTCCAATGCGCCGCGATCCGAAGGAGACCTTTGATGGCAGCCGGACTGAGTCTGGTTCGGTTCTCCTTTCTCGACAGATCGACGGCCGTATCCCATACGAATCCAACAACCGCCGGTTGCATCGTAGCCATGATCACTCCATTTATGGATAAATATTACTTCAAAATTGATCAGCCGACAATTGTTTTGGCGGTTCGCATATATATTATTTATTTTCAATCGCTTGCCAGCATTTCAGGCGTCGCCCTGAGACCCCGAACCAGGAAACGTGAGGAGCGCCTTTATCCCTGAGGAGGATTGGATGCGAGAATTCGCGATGCCGGCGGGCCAGGGGACACGGTTCGGTCGCGCAGGGCCTCTCCGCCATCAACACCTACCTGGGCGACCAGGACCCGGCCGACTACGTCCGCATGGTCAAAAACGACCTCATGGGCATCGTCAGGGACGATCTGATCTATGATGTGGGCCGTCACGTGGACGACTCCGTCCACCTCTTCGAGAAGTGGGGCCTTCCGGTCTGGAAGCAGGCGGGCGACGAAGCCAAGCCCCTCGATAAGGGCGGCAAACCCGTCCGCTCGGGCAAATGGCAGATAATGATAAACGGCGAGTCCTACAAGGTTATCGTGGCCGAGGCCGCGAAGAAGGCCCTGGGCGAGGAGAACATCTTAGAGAGGGTGTTCATAGTGAAGCTGATCCTGGACGAGAAGGAAGACAACAGGATCGCCGCCGCGGTCGGTTTCTCCACCCGCGAGAACAAGATCTACTACATACGCGCGAACGCGATACTCCTGGCGGCAGGCGGCGCAGTCAACATCTTCAGGCCGCGTTCGGTCGCAGAGGGCATGGGCCGCGCGTGGTACCCGGTATGGAATGCAGGCTCCACCTACACGATGGCCGCGCAGGTCGGCGCCGAGCTGACCATGATGGAAAACCGTTTCGTGCCCGCCCGCTTCAAGGACGGCTACGGCCCGGTCGGCGCATGGTTCCTGCTCTTCAAGGCGAAGGCAACAAACTCGAAGGGCGAGAACTACATGGTGAAGAACGCCGACATGCTGAAGGAGTACCCGCCGTACGGTCTGGCCGCAGTACCGGCCACCTGCCTCAGGAACCACCTGATGCTGAAGGAGATGAAGGACGGCCACGGCCCGATATACATGGACACCGCCACCGCGATGAAGGAGCTCTCGGCGACGATGGACGAGAAGCAGGTCAAGCACCTGGAGGCCGAGGCATGGGAGGACTTCCTCGACATGTGCGTCGGTCAGGCCGGCCTCTGGGCTGGCATGAACATCCAGCCCGAACTCACCGGCTCCGAGCTTATGCCGACCGAGCCGTACATGCTCGGCTCTCACTCAGGCTGCTGCGGTATCTGGGTCTCCGGCCCGGATGACTTCGCTCCGCCTGAGTGGCAGTGGGGCTACAACAGGATGACTACTGTCAAGGGCCTGTTCACGGCCGGCGACGGCGTCGGCGCATCAGGCCACAAGTTCTCCTCCGGCTCGCATGCCGAAGGCAGGATAGCGGCCAAGGCGATGGTTAAGTTCGTGCTCGACAACAAGGGCTTCAAGCCGACCGTCTCGAAGTCCGGCAAGGACTTCGCCGCCGAGATACAGAAGCCGTTTGCGACCTTCGAGAAGCACAAGAACGAAACCACTGACGACTACGTCAACCCGAACTACATCAGGCCGAAGATGCTCATGTTCCGCCTGAACAAGATCATGGACGAGTACGTGGCCGGCACCTCGACCTACTACACCACCTCGGCCGCGCTCATGAACAGGGCGCTCGAGCTCCTGACATGGCTGAAAGAAGACGCCGAAAAGATGGCGGCCAAGGACCTCCACGAGCTGATGAGGTGCTGGGAGAACTACCACAGGATATTCACCGCCGAGGCCCACCTCAGGCACATCCTGTTCAGGGAAGAGACCCGCTACCCCGGCTTCTTCTACAGGGCCGATTTCCCGAAACTGGACGAGGCGAACTGGAAGTGTTTCGTCAACTCCAAGATCAATCCGAAGACCGGCGAGTGGACATGCCACAAGGTACCCCACAAGGACCTGGTCCCGGCGAAGTAAAACATCAGTCCGCCTTAATCCCTCCCCTTTCATGGGGGAGGGATTTGGCGGAATGAATTCCGTCTGATGCGTCGGCCCCCGGAGCTATCCGGGCGCCTACGGATTGGACGGGCAAATCGTTCGTCTGACGGCAACCCATTAAGAAATGGAGAGCAGTATGGCGCAGAACAAAAGTATTCTGGTCGTCGGAGGCGGCATAAGCGGGATTTCCGTTGCCGTCGAGGCGGCCGAGGTCGGCTACGAAACATATATAGTCGAGAAAGGCCCGTATCTGGGGGGGAGGGTCGCGCAGCTCAATAAGTATTTCCCGAAGCTGTGCCCGCCCTACTGCGGTCTGGAGATAAACTTCAGGCGCATCCGCCCCAACCCCGGCATCCACGTGATGACGATGTCCGAGGTGACCGGGGTGGAGGGAAAACCCGGTAACTTCAGGGTAACCGTCCGGACCGCTCCCCGCTACATAAACGCGAACTGCACCGGATGCAACAAGTGCGCCGAGGCCTGTCCCGCCGAAAGGGCCAACGAGTTCAACTACGGGATGGACAAGACCAAGGCCGCGTACCTCCCGCACACCATGTCGTTCCCGATGCGCTATGTCATCGACAAATCTGCCTGCACTTCTGACTGCGGGAAGGCATGCATGGCCGCCTGCAAGTACGGCGCCGTTGAGCTTGACATGCAGCCGGAGACAAAGACCGTGGAGGTGGGCTCGATAGTCCTGGCCACTGGGTGGAAACCCTACGACATGGCGAGGCTCGACATCCTGGGTAAGGGCGCGCTCAAGAACGTAATCTCGAACGTGATGATGGAACGTCTGGCCGCGCCCGGAGGGCCTACCGCCGGGAAAATACTCCGGCCGTCGGACGGCAAGGAAGTGAAGAACATCGGTTTTGTCCAGTGCGCCGGGAGCCGGGACGAGAACCACATGGCCCAGTGCTCCTCGATATGCTGCATGGCGTCCATCAAGCAGGCCTTCTACCTCCGCGAGCAGTATCCTGACTCGAAGGCCGAGATATTTTATATAGACCTCCGCACGCCGGGCAGGTACGAGAGGTTCCTGACCCGCGCCCAGGCGGACGAGAACATAAAGTTCACCAAGGGCAAGGTAGCACAGGTTGCCGAAGACCCAGCCACCGGGGACGTGACAGTAGTGCTTGAGGACGTTTTCGGAGGGACGAAGAAGAGCGTTACCTTGGACATGCTGGTGCTGGCCACGGGCATGGAGCCGGTGCTCGCGGGTGCGGGCCTTCCTGCCGGGCTCGACGCGCAGGGCTTCGCGGTCTCCGAGCTCCAGAAGCCGGGTATATTCTCCGCCGGGGTCGCCAGGGGCCCGGCTGACGTTATGACCTCAATACAGGACGCGACCGGGACGGCTCTAAAGGCCATCCAGTCGATAGTGAGGAGTTGATATGGACAAGAAATTAGGCGTATATCTCTGCGGCGGATGCGGTATCAGGGACGCCGTAGACATGGATAAGCTGGCAGGTGTCGGCGCAGGCGAGCTCAAGGCCCCTATCTGCAGGACGCACGATTTCCTCTGCGGCAGCGAAGGCTCCTCACTCATAACCAACGACATAAAGAGCGAGGGCGTCAATACCGTGGTCGTTGCTGCCTGTTCTCAGAGGGTCATGTTCGATGTGTTCAGCTATGGCACCGACATTGTACTCGAGAGGGTCAACCTCAGAGAGCATGTGGCGTGGAGCCAGCCGGGCGCGGAGAAAACTACGGCCGAGGACGGGACCGTTACGATGAAGTTCAACGCAGCCACCCAGATGGTGGCGGCCGATTACCTCAGGATGGGCGTGGCGAAGGCGCAGAAGATGATGCCCGCGGAGCCGTTTGTCCAGGAGATGACCAGGACCGTGATGGTGGTGGGCGGCGGAGTCACCGGCATGAAGGCCGCGCTCGACGCATCGAGTCTGGGCTACAGGGCCGTTTTGGTCGAGAAGACGGGCGCCCTCGGGGGCTGGAATGCCAAGGCGCACATGCAACTGCCCACGAAGGCGCCTTACACCGAGCTAGAGGAGCCGGTGGCGCACTCGCTCGCGGCCCAGGTGCAGGCCGATTCGAACATCACCGTATATCTTAATTCCGAGATAACAAAGACCGCGGGCGCGCCCGGCATGTATACCGTGAGCATAAGTTCCGGCGGGGCCGAAAAGGAAGAGAAGATCGGGACGATAGTCCTGGCGGTGGGCTGGCAGCCTTACGACCCGGCAAACCTCACTGAGAAGTACGGGTACGGCAACCTCCCGAACGTGGTAACGAACGTGCAGGTCGAGGAAATGGCGAAATCGGGAAGGATAACCAGGCCGTCCGACGGGAAAGAGGCCAGGAACGTCCTTTTCATTCAGTGCGCGGGTTCCAGAGACCCGCAGCACCTGCCTTACTGCTCGTCCGTATGCTGCATGACATCCCTCATGCAGGCGGGCTATGTCAGGGGGCAGTCTAAGGACGCCAAGGCGTTCATAATATACAAGGACATGCGCACCCCCGGCCTTTACGAGAACTACTACAAGAAGGCCCAGGACGACCCGGGCATATTCCTGACGAAGGGCGATGTAAAATCCATAACCGAGAACGGGAACGGCGACCTTATGGTCGAGATAGAGAATACCCTTATCGGCGAGAGCATAAAGATAAGGGCCGACCTGGTAGTCCTGGCGACCGGCATGGTGCCGAATACGAAGCCCCTGGATAAGGCGTCCTCCGAGCTTCCCGTCAGGACGCTCTCGATGGACTATGATGACGCGGCCAAGGGTGTCCCGCCGCCGAAGCCCGCGCCCGTCCTGAACCTGCAGTACCGGCAGGGGCCGGAGGTGCCGACGCTCGAATACGGTTTCCCCGATTCGCATTATATATGCTTCCCGTACGAGACGCAGCGCACCGGGATATATGCCGCGGGTGCGGTAAGGGCGCCGATGCCTATCGGGAGCGCGCTGACAGACGCCTCAGGCGCGGCGCTGAAGGCCATCCAGTGCGTGGAGCTGACGTCCAGGGGCGCGGCCGTGCACCCGAGGGCGGGGGACATGACCTACCCGGAGTTCCGGCTCGAGTCCTGCACTCAGTGCAAGAGGTGCACGGAGGAATGTCCGTTCAGCACCCTGGACGAGGACGAGAAGGGGACTCCGAAGCCGAACCCGACCCGCTGCCGCCGGTGCGGCGTGTGCATGGGCGCATGTCCGCAGAGGATAATATCCTTCAAGAACTACTCCGTGGACATTATAGGCTCGATGATAAAGGCGGTCGATGTGCCTGCGGACGACGACTCGCAGATGCGCTTCATATGCCTTATGTGCGAGAACGACGCGTACCCCGCGCTCGACATGCTGGGCATAAACAGGCTCACGTACAACAACAACATCCGTATCGTGCCCGTGAGGTGTCTGGGCTCGGTGAACGTGGTATGGATTGCCGACGCCCTCTCCAAGGGAGTGGACGGCATCCTGATGGCCGGCTGCAAGTTCGGCGAGGACTACCAGTGCCACTTCATCAAGGGCTCGGAGCAGTGCAACAAGAGGATGGACAACGTCCAGGAGACACTTCAGAGGCTTTCGCTAGAGAAGGAGCGCGTGGAACAGATACAGGTTACCGCCGCCGACTACGCGAAACTGCCGGAGATGCTGGAAGGGTTCGTGCAGAGGATAAAGTCAATGGGGCCAAACCCCTTCAAGGGATTTTAGTCGCAGGCGCGACGCGTTTATTTTCTACGGCGTCCTGGGCGCCGGAATGTTGGAGGTTACGGATATGAGCGAGCTTATTGTTGAGCCTGATTTAAAATTCATACAGGGCTTGACGGCCTCCGGAGCGGAGACACTGAAGAAATGCTACCAGTGCGCCACCTGCTCCGTCGTCTGCGGCATCTCCCCCGACGGCCAGCCGTTCCCGAGGAAGGAGATGGTCTGGGCGCAGTGGGGCCTGAAGGACAAGCTGGCGGCCGACCCGGACGTATGGCTCTGCCATAACTGCGGCTACTGTACCGCCAACTGCCCCAGGGGCGCAAAACCGGCCGAGGTCCTGGGCGCGCTCAGGAAGGCGACGGTTGAGAAATACGCGCTGGTAAAGCCGTTCGCAAGGCTTGCGGGCAGCGGCTCGATGCTGATAGCCGCGCTCATAATCCCGGCCGTGATAATAGCGGCCATACTGGGGAGCCTCGGGCACCTGAACCCCTCCGGGAATTACCTAAGGGACGGCAAGATCATATTCGACGCGTTCTTCCCCATCCACTATATCGACCCGCTTTTCACGGCGGCATTCCTTTTCGCCGCGGTTTCCGCCGTTTACGGGACGAAGCGCTTCTGGGATGATATCTGCGACGGCGCCGGACTCGGGAGATATACCGGCAGGAATGCCCTGGGGAGCATTATCCCGACGCTCGTGCTGGTGCTCAAACACGATGTTTTCGGGTCGTGCGGCGTGAACAAGGACCGGAAGACCCCGCACCTGCTCGTAATGTTTAGCTTTATCGCCCTTGCGATTACAACGGGATGGGCGGTCTTCTACCTCTACGTGATGGGGATGAAGCCGGGCGAGTACTCAAGCCTTGGCAACCCATTGAAATGGCTAGGGAATGCCGGTGCCATAGCGCTGATTGCCGGCACATTGCTCCTCATCAGGAACCGCAAAGCCAAGGCCGACAAGGACGGCAAGGACGGGAGCTATTTCGACTGGTCGCTCCTTTACCTTATACTCTTCATCGGTATGACCGGCCTGGGGGCCGAAATTTTCAGGATTGCAAACCTGGCCGTTTTAGGGTATACAGTATACATGATTCATTTGGTCCTGATTCTTTCGCTTTTTATATATGCGCCTTATTCGAAGTTGGCGCACCTGTTTTACAGGACGGCTGCCATGGTCTTTGCAAGACATACCGGCAGGGAGCTGAAATCCGCCGCCTGACTATTTGGGATATTGCGGGGGAGCAACAAGCCCTGCTGTTGTACCGGCATAACGGGAAGATGATAATAAAGGGGGAGGCAGGTGTTGCTCCTCCTTTTTTTTAAGGTAATAAATTTTTTTGTAACCTGAATGTCCCGCACGCTGTCTCTGTGAGATAGGGAGTTCTTTATTTAACGCAACAAAAACAGAGCACGCTGTGATAAAAAGATTTTTGCACTTTCTCTTCCCTACGAAGCTCAAGCTTGGTATTGCCCTCGCGGTAATAGGGGCCATAGTAATAACCTTCACAATCGTAACCGACTTCGACGTCAAGAGGAATGTCGAGGGCTATTACCTCCTTAAAGGGCGAAACGGGTCGCTTCTTGAGCTCCGGGACGACCTCTATCTGGGAGACGAGCAGAGGCTTCTCCTATCCATCCATTTCCACGAGCTCTTCAAACCCTGGCATTGGTTCGATAGACACGGTAAACCGCCCTACCTCGACTATGAATGGAGCGACAGCGCCGGTTGCGGCTATGTGAGGAACATCTTGCCCGGCGGAAGACAACTCCTGACGTGCTTCAGCAGGTTCAAGGACGACAACGGGAAGGACACCTACGGACTGTTCGTGGGCGGGGGCCTGCCCGCTACCGTTGCGGATACCGACGAGCTCAAGCTGGACGAGACCGGGATGGCTTATTTCGACGGGCACCGCTGGTACCACATATGGTGCAGCGTGAATGAGGGCATGGGCTCCGGCACTACCATGACTCAATACCCGCCTTCGAGCTGGAAGTTCCTGGGGAGCAAGGTCCTCTACCATGACGACAAGACGCTTGTCCTGAACAGCAGCCATGAGGTGGAGGCCGACGGCGTCCCCCTCAGTGTTGAGAGGTATGCCTATTTCAGGGCCGGTGATACGTACTTCGTGCTGTCCATAAACATCATGAATACCGGCGACCGGGAAACCAGCTTCTATTACTGCTACGGGGACGACCCCTGGCTGGGCGACTTCGGCTCATCAAAGGGCAACGTAGGCTGGGTGGAGGACGGGATTGTAAAATATGTCCAATACGTCGATCAGTCGAGGTACGGCTTTGCGGGCTTCTACGACAGAGGCAACCCCGCCATTAATGAAAAGGGCGCATTCACGGGCGTCTCGAACTTCCTGCAGTGGCTGGGGGACGACGAGCCCACCGTTTACTTTTCGAACGCTCCCGATGA
>JBEKYB010000052.1:0-8084 GCA_049511435.1 Nitrospirota bacterium
GCCGCCATGCCGAATGGCACCGGCCTCGATCGCTTCGGCGAGTTTTCTCTGGCCCTGCAGGGCGATGGCGAGATTACTATAGGTAGGGGCGTAATTCGGCTCGATCCGGATGGCCAGGCGGTACTCGGGATCGTCGGGCGGCAGCTCGGTGGTGCCGCTGCTGTCGCGCACCACGCGCGATTTCAGGGAAGCATTCGCCTCGCTCCCCCTCGACATCCGCCGGCAGGCCGTAAGTATTTGCCTGAAAAGGATAACCGGTAAAAACTCCTTTTGAATATATCCCAGCCTTCCGCGTATGCTCCGCGAGGTTCCCCTTGAGGAGCCCCGTCACGAACCTCCTGGCGTAGTCGTCCTTAAGGTGCAGCAGATGGCCGGTACAGTCGAAGCTGTACCCGTTTATTGTCTGGGTGCGCATCAGCCCGCCGGGCAGGTCGTCCGCCTCGAACAGCTGGCAGCCTTTTCCCATATGGAAAGCGGCGGAAAGACCAGCCATTCCAGCGCCTATTATTACGGCCCCGTCAGCCAACCCGTCCCCTCATGTTTATCCTGCCTATCAGGAACATTAGCCCCGAGCCCGTCAGCGCCAGGAGGCCTAAGCAGACGTACAAGACTGGCCGGTACGATACGGATATCAGGACGAGGGCCCAGGCCGAAAGTAGCGCAGCAGCGAAATAACTCGCCACGGTAATCCTCCTGACCGGCCAGCCGATGCTCCTTAGCCTTATGGCGTAGTGGTCGTTCGAGCCGTGGAAAATGGACTGGCCGCGCCTCAGCCTGAAGAACATCACAAGCAGCATGTCGAATATCGGCACGCCGAGGATGAGCACCGGGGCCAGGAAGCCGAAGAAATTTATCTTCGTGTAGCTGCCGATGGTGTTCCCGACGGAGAGGGCCGCGAGCGTGAAGCCAAGGAACATGCTCCCCGTGTCGCCCATGTATATCCGGGCCGGGCTGAAGTTGTACCTGAGGAAGCCTATGGCCGCGCCGGAGAGCGCTATTGCCATGATGGCGACGGTCATCTTCCCGTTCATCAGGGCCACGACGGACAAGGTTATCGCCGCCACGGCCGCGACACCCGAAGAAAGTCCGTCCATGACGTCTATTATATTGAAAGCGTTGGTTATTCCGACAATCCATAAACCGGTCAAAAACAGCCTCAGCCAGAACGGTATGAACGCAAGATAGATCATCGTGCCGGACTTTATCAACACGATGGCCGCGATTATCTGGCCTATGAACTTGACCTCTGGGGTCAGCACTCCGAAGTCGTCTATAAGGCCCAAAAGGACTATTATGGTCCCGCCGAGCATTATCCCTAAAAGCTGCTGGTTGAACTGGAAGGTTAGCGACAAGGACAGGAGGAACGCCATGTATATGGCAAGGCCGCCCAGGTAAGGCACCGGCTCCCTCTGGACCTTGAGGTTACCGTCCGGCTTGTCCACTATGCCGAACTTTATCGCAGCAAGTCGGGCAATCGGCGTGCCGTATAGAGCGAGGAGGAGTGAAAGCACGAACGTAAGCGAATAGAGTACGAAAGACTTAATCCCCATGTATCATCTTCCTGCGGCGGAAGGCCGACTTAAGCCTCGGGAACCCCTTTATGAACTCGGGTATTGCGCCCGGCGAAAAAAGCAATAAATATACCCATAACCGTGCGTCGTACAGGGCTATCCACGGCAGGTCCCGGAGGAACTCCAGGGGCCTGTCGTTTTTTATGACGGTCATGTACCTGTTCAGTATGAGCCGCGCCTTCATCTTATCCGACAGGTATGTGAGGTCGTATCGCCTTAAAAAAACGGGCGGGTTTTTAACCTTCGCCGTGCCGCCCCTCGCATGCCAGGCCACAGCCCCGGGCGCGTAATAGGCCTTCCAGCCCCGCCTCCGGGCGCGCCAGGCTAGGTCCAGGTCCTCATAGAAGGCGCCGTAGCCCTCGTCGAAATATTCCCCTTCAAGCGCAACGTCTTCGAGCATCCTCCTCCGGTAAAGAGGGGCCGCTCCGCCCGCGCCGAATATGTAGCCCGGCTCTCCGTATGACCCGTCGTCCTTCCGGCCGTACCCGCGCTCGACCGGCTTCCGGCTCCTGCCCAGGAAAAGCCCTGTCGTATCTATCTTTTCTCCGCCCGTCCTAAGTATTTTGCCGCTAACCGAGCCGATGGTTTCATCCATACGGGCGGCCCCAACCATCTCGCTTATGAAGTTTTTATCCAGCACTACGTCGCTGTTTAGGACCAGGACATATTCCCCCGAGCCTTCTTTTATCCCGACGTTCTGGCCCTTGCAGAAAAGGAGGTTTTCGCGGCTTTCAATGACCTTTACCGCCGGGAAATTCTCCCTCACGAAACCGGCCGAGCCGTCCGTGCTGCCGTTATCCACCAGCACGGTCTCCACATCCGGATAAGTCTGCGCCATGACTGAAGAAAGGCAGTCTCCGAGGAAATGCCTGGTATTATAGCTTACTATCGAGACCGAGACCTTCTCTGACGCCATTATTCAGTCCAAATCTTTGGCACAGTTCCTGGAGATGAGCGATTTTATCACAACAACCTGATAATTTCTATCTCTTTTTGGCCAAGTCAAGGTATTTCCTGATGTTTTCGCTGGCGGGATAGCGGGACAGGGCAAGCTCGAAGTTTATAACGGCCTTGGGCTTATCTCCGAGCCTGTAGTACAGAAGCCCCAAGTCCTTGTAATAAAAGGGATAATATGGGTTAAACCTTATCGCCTTGTTGTATTCGGCAACGGCCTTCCCGGCCATAGAACCATCTACGAGCGAGCGGCCTTCGTAGAGCCCGGCCAGGAAGGAATGGTAGCGGTCGTCGTATCCTTTCAGGCTGACCGCCTCCTCAGCAAGGCGTATGGCATCGGGCGGGGCCGGTACCTGGCGGGCAAGCGTTGAGGAGGTAATCCCGCTCATATACATCATGGAAAGCGCCTCCTCCTGTTTCTGGGCCGCAAGGTATGATTTTACATAGAAAATTCCAATAATCAAAAGCGGTATCGCAACCGCGGCCCTGAGTGCCGCACCAGCCGCGGCCCCTCTTTTTTCGTCCCCGGCATAAGACGTCGAAAGGCCGTATAGGAACCAGAAAAGGACTGCGGTTTCCGGCACGTAGAATGAGAAATCGAGCATGTTGTGTATGAAAAACACCCCCCCCGCCGCAAAGACGCCGGCTACTAATGGGGTCCTCTCCTCCTGCCCCTTGCGGAGCTTCATCAGGCACGAGGCGAAAAAGGTAATAAAGACTGCGAGCACGGCTATGAGGCCGGGCAGTCCCGTCTCCGCCAGTGCCTGGAGCAGTACGTTATGCGCATAGCGCGTCTCGTCCGCCCCGGGCCTGATATGCGCCGGATAGAGAAGCTCGAAGCTGCCGGCCCCGAAGCCCTTCATGGGCGCGGCGGCAAAAATCTCTATAGCCCCCCTCCAGTAATTCATCCGTTCGGATAATGACCGGGCAAAACCGAAATCCCCGCTGGAGCGCATACTTAGTACCGAAAAAACGCAAACGGAGAATAACAGCAGAAAGAGGACGACGATCTTTTTCCGGTGATTTCCGAGGAAGCCTTTGGCCTTTGGGACTGAAATGAAAAACAGTATTATGCCGATAAAAAGTGCAATGAAGCCGCCCAGGGACTTTGTGAGGATTAGCGCGGCGAATATTATAAAAAGGCCGGCTATATAGAGGAATCTCTTAGTCTTCGCCGAAAATGCTACCCCCAGCCCGATGGTAAACGCCATCGCCAGGTAGCACCCAAGAATGTTCGGGGACATCATCGTGGCGAAGGCGCGCCTGTTACGGGGCATTAGAGCCGCCCTCACGGCCTCTTCTTGCGGGAGCTTCGTTGCTATCGACCGCAGGTATGCCTCAGTGTTTGAAAGGCCCACAAAATACTGGTAGATTGCATACAAAGCCACGATGACGGATGTAAAGAATATTACCTTCAGGAACTTGCGTCCGCCGTCCCCGACGGACGCGGCAAGGCAGGCGAACGCGGCATATGCCGTAAACTGGAAAATGTATGAAGCGGTACTGTTAAGGTTGACGGTCCAGACGGCCGACAGGCAGAAAAGCCCCGGGATAAGAAAAACCGGAAGCAGTCTTTTACTATTCAGGTTATCGGCCGACGGAAGCGAAATCAGGAACAGGAGCATGGAGAGCGCTATAAAGACATCTCCGGCCCAGGGATGCACGGCCCCGGAGAAAAAAGCGGTGAATATAAGCAGGAAAAAGACAAAAAAACCGATGATGCGAGGCGCCCCGGCCCCCGTTCCTTTTTCCATCTACTTGAAGTTCCGTTTCTGGAAGATGAGCACCGAGACGGCCATAAGGCCCGCGATGTACAAAAGCCCGTAGGTTATGGCCATGCACATGTAGCCCGGGTCCACGGGGATGTCGTGGACTACCTGGCTTTTGATATTGAAGTTCTGAAGGTTCGGCAGGAGGTAGTAAAAGAAGTCGAGCACGGACGTTGCCGCGGGGGCCTTTTTGGCAACGGTGAGCGCCAGCGCCTTTAAGTCGGTTATTGTGTGGCCTATTACGTAGAGCGCAAGCGTGTAGGTAGCGGAAAGCGTTGGCGTTGTAAACGTCGAGAACAAAATGGCAGCCGCAGTGACGACCAACAGTTCCATGTATATCAGCAGCACCGCCGGCAGAAGCGATACCGCCACTATATGGGAGTACCAGTATAGTACCAGCAGGAAGCACAGGGTCATCACGGCGACATATACCAGAAGTGTCAGGGCAAGGCCCAGGTACTTCCCGAGCAGGAACTGGTACCTCTTTATGGGCTTCGAGATTATCGTGTATATCGTCTTCTTCTCAAGCTCCTTGTTCACGAGCCCGATGCCCACGAAGATGGCTATTATCACGCCGAAGAGGTTAATGCCGTTTAAGGAGAGGTCTTCTATTATCTTGGACTGCTCCCCAAGCGTAAGCGTCGATAGCAGCACCGACGCTCCCACTATGAGCAGGGCGAAGAAGACAAGGCTGTAGAATATCTTGTCCCTGATGACCTCCTTGAAGGTATTGACGGCGATTGCCAGCACCTTCATCATGGCCTTCCTCCCTTTTTGACTTCCTCCACGAATATATCTTCCAGGGAGCCTTTGTGCGGTATGAGCGAGACAATGTCGCCGCCCCTTTGGCATACGAGTCTCCTTGCCTCCCTGGCCTTGTCCGGGTCGTCAAAGAACATCGAGGCCTGGCCGTCCCTTATGACCATCTGCCTTGACAGCCGCTCCAGTTCCTTGAGGTCTTCCGGACCTAGTCCCTCCGTCGTCATCTCCATGGACCGCGCCTCCATTGAGCCCAGAAGCTCGCCTACCGTGCCCGTCGCCCGGAGCTCGCCCTTCACGAGTATCCCGACCCTGTCGCAGATGACCTCCACGTCCGGCAGTATATGGGTGCTGAAGAAGACCGTCTTTCCCTTCTCCTTAAGGCCCATGATTATGTCCCTCACGTCCTTCCTGCCGATGGGGTCCAGGCCGCTCATCGGCTCGTCCAATATCACAAGCTCCGGGTCGTTTATGAGCGCCTGAGCGATACCTATCCTCTGGAGCATGCCCTTGGAAAACTTCCGCAGCTGCAGGTCTTTTGACTGAGACAGCCCTACCAGTCCGAGCAGCTCGACCGCCTTGTCCTTCCTGGCCTTCTTCGGTATCCCGAAGAGCCTGCCGTAAAAGTCCAGGAACTCCCATGCGCTCAGATAGTCGTAAAAATAGGGCTGTTCCGGGAGGAAGCCGAGCCCCTCCTTCACCCGGACGTCGCCTAGTTCCTTGCCCATCAGCCACGCCTTGCCTGCCGTGGCATAGGCAAGACCGACCAGTATCTTTATCGTGGTAGTCTTCCCGGCCCCGTTCGGGCCCAGGAACCCGAATACCTCGCCCCGCTTAACCTCCATGGTCAGCCCCTTCAGGGCCTTAACCCTCCTCATGGCGAAGCCGACCTTGAACTCCATTTCGAGGCCCTCTGTCCTTATCATATCTAGTCCTCCGGCTTATATACCCTGAGCCTTCTTTTGAGCACGCTGCTCGTGACCTCGCCGGTCAAAGGGTTTATCGAATACCGCCCGTTCATCGGGTCCCGCGGCATCGACCTTATGAACCCTTTTGCCAGGAGGTCCTCAAGCGTAGGGTACTTCCCGTATTCCTTATGGTATTCACTGACCAGCCTGTCGAGCTCGTCTAAGTTTATCTCGACGACGAGCTCCTTCATCCTCTGCTCCAGCACTTCTTTCACCCGGTCGTCATCCGTGCTCTCGTAGATTTTCTGGAGAAGCTCTAGGGCGAAGCGCGGGTTCCCGGACTCCGCATAAAGCCTTGTCGCCAAAAGCGGCACGAACTGCGGCCGTCCCGGAAGCTCCGCGGCCCGGGCCATGTAGTAGGCCGCCTGCTTGAAGTCGTTCAAGTGGAAGAAATAGTTGAAGCCGATATAGAACGGCAGCTGCCATTCCCGCGGGTTATTATAGAAGCCCTTTTTCAATATTTCGTTGCTCAGGACGTAGTCCTTGGTAACCGCCGACAGGAATATTCCTCCCGCTTCATATATGTAATCAAATTTAGGGTCAAGGTCGGTCGCTACGTCAATGGCATGGAATATCCACCTGGAATACCCGGGCGGGGGCTTCTTGATGGCCATGACCTGTACGGTCTTCAGCCATAGGAGGTCGGCGATCAGGCCGTCATAGCCCATCGATATCTTTTTCAGGTAGTCGCCCCTCGGCAAGGCGCCCAGCTCAAGGACGTGCAGGGACGCGCTACGGTTGTGGTCGATCCGCACCTGCACGGCGTATACAAGGGCCGCGTCAACGAGCAGGAATACGACTGCCGCCAGTGCGAACTTCTTCATGCCCCTCATTGAGCCTTCCTGGTCAGTTCGTCAACCTCACGGGCGTCCACCTGAAAACCATATTTTCTCAATATATCATAGTCTCCGGAAGAAAATGAAGCCATTATTTCCTTTATTTTCCGAAGCTCGGAAAGCGCCTCCTTTTTCCGGCCCTGTCCCAGGTATATCTTTGCTAACTCAAGCCTCCCCGGCAGGAAATTCGGTTCGTACGAGACGGCCTTTCCAAGCAGGGCCTCCCTCTCGCCCGCTTTGCCGATAAGTCCCGCGACTTTTGCGGCGTCATAATAGTTGTATGAATAATAAGGGTTCTGGGCCGACGCCTTCATATACCAATCGTACGAGTCCCGGAGCAGCCTCTCCCTGTCGGCCCCTTCCGAGCACATACCGAGGTTATACAAAAGGAATGCCTTCCTGGTCATGTAATATGCGTCCTTAGGGCTGAACCTGACGGCCAGGTTTATCTCGTCCAGCCCCAGCTGCGCGAGCGCGGGATCCTTAACCCGTCTGAAGGTGGTAAAATAGCATGACGCCAGCGAGTTGTGGTAGGAGGCGTCGTTCGGCGCGAAGAAGATCGCCTTTTTCAGGCAGTCTATCTGGACCGGGCCGCACCCCTTGCCGGTCATGAACTTACTGAAGTAGTACCAGCCCATAAGCGGCATGGTCAGGTACGCGCATAGAAGGAGGGCAAGTATCGACCCGCCGTATCTCGTGGCGGGCCTGTCATATACAGTTAACGAAAAGACCTCGCCGACGCCCTTGAAATCCCGTACCAGTACCAGAGAAGCCGCGAGGAATACGGCCATAGTGACAAGCGCCGGCTCCATGAAGTTTGAGTCTACAAGGGCATGCGAAAGAAATGCGGCGAGACCGGACAGGGCGCCTGCGGCATAGACCCTGTACTCACCGTCCTCGAGTGCGCGCAGGCCTATTAAAAAAAGCGCCGTCAGCCCCCAAAAGAGCACGATAAGTCCCTGCAAACCCATCTCCGCGGCCACCTCGAGGTACCCGTCATGGGGCGATTCGGCAAGCTTTGAGTGGAGGACGGCGCCCTCGGGGGCCTCGAAATTGTGCTGCTGAGAGCCGAGCTGGTAAGAGAGCAGACCTTCTCCGAACGGGTGAGCGACAATCCGCTCCGCGGCATTTTCCCAGATGCGGAGCCTGTAATACGAGAACTTGTCCTGATCGGAACCGTGCAGGAACCTCCTGTTTATGGAAGGGGTAAGAAAGAAGACGGCCACG